>CAZLBS010000410.1:867-4030 GCA_964557505.1 uncultured Nitrospiraceae bacterium
TCACGCGCCGCAAGACTTCATACAGCACCGTCTTCGACGCGGTGAATTGCGCGCCGAACAAGTAATCCGGCTTCAGGTACTCGTAGTCTCGAAAGCCTTGCGGCAGATTGAAGGCAGGGCTCAAGTGCGGATTGTTGCCATAGCCCCCGGTATACCATCCTGCTTCGTCCAGTACTTCCGCGACAGTACGCTCTTCTGCCGGCAGCGTGCTCACTTTGGTGGTGACCGTATGCGCCTCAGGGTAGCGGCCGGTAAAGATCGACGCGAACGAGGGCCGGGTCCACGACGATTGCGCATGGCCCAGCTCAAAAATGACGCCATCCCCAAACAGCGCGTCGAGATTCGGGGTTTCGGCGGCAGCATCCGGATTCCAGGCCCGCAAGTAATCGGCGCGCAGGGCGTCCACCACAATCTTGACCACGTTGGGCCCCGGCGATTCGGCCTTGGCCTCAAAGGCAACCGCAGCTTGACGAGGCGCAGCGAGCACCGAGATGAGTACGCCCAGCACGCACAGCGCTATCGTCGCGCCCAGCGTTGCCGCTGTCCCCATGACGTAGCCTTTCGTGCGCATTGCGGCGAAGCTGCCGATAACGAGCCCGAAAAGTCCGATGGCGCACGCGATGGCGGTCAGGCCGGCCAATTGCGTAAGGCCAGGCGTCTGTTCCGCTAGCACGTCGCGCATGAACAGAAAGCCGCCGATCACGAGGAACGCGCCGCTCAACAGCGCGCCGAGCGTCAGGCCGAACGTAAGCCCGGCTGGCGGAAAGCGGTTGAGCAGCAAATACAGGAAGCACCATGCGAAACCTGCCCCCAATCCCGCGCCAGCAAAAGCCAATCCGTAGAACGGCGGCGCCCACCAGAAGGCCGAGTACTCCGTCACGCTATCGAGAACGGTGGCTGTCCAGGATGCTTCGACAAGTCCAATCAAAGGTCCCGCCACGAGACCAGCGGCCAGCCCTGCCAGGAGGGTAGCCACGAGTTTGCCCCGGTAATTGCGCACCGTCTCGGGAGGCAAGCGCACGTCTTCGGCGTTCAGCACGCCTTGCTCTTCCCGGAGCCGCCGCATGTCTTCCATGATTTTGTCCCGGCTCGGCCGCGTGCCCGTCATCAGGAGTGGAATGCTGACGAGGTAAGGGACGACCTCGCCAAACCATAAGCCGAGATGCCCGAAGATGAGCGAATCCGCAGCACCGGCGCTTGACGCGAAAAGGGTCACCATGACCAATTCGCGCACGCCCATGCCGCTGATGGTGGGCGCGAGCACCGAGCCCAGGATGATCAGTGGAGCCGCAAAGAGAATGTCCGTCAAGCCGACGTTTTCCGCCCCAACGGCCATCATCGTCCCGAAGTACATCAGGCAGATGGCAAGATGCACGCACAGGCCGTAGGCGATGGCCAGCAAGAGCGCCCCCCGGTTCCGGCTGTAGGCCGTAGCGGCGGCCCCAATTTTGTCTACTTCATGCCGGATGCGCCGCGGGACCGGAACGACTTGCACGGCCACCTGAATGATCCGCGGCTGGAAGAGCAGGATCAGCACGACCGTCACAAAGCCGCCAATGCCCGTGAGCATGATGGCCAGCATGACGGGGTTGAGCACATCGCCGATCACCCGCAAGCCAAAGGGGAGCGTCAGGAAGAGCAACGTGAATAGCGCAATGAAGCCGATCAGCTTCTCGATGACGATGACGGCCGTGCAGCGTGTGGCATCGCGCGTGTAGACCGATGAGGCCACCAGCCGCGAGCCATCCAGCCCAAGCGTGCCCGGTAGCCATAACCCAATCGCGCGTCCCCAAAACCAATAGCGCGTCAAGGTAAGAAACGGGATCTCGAGCCCTTGGCCACGCAACAGCGTCCGCCAGCGCATCACGCCCGCCATGATGCCCAACAGCTTAATGCCCGCCGCGAACGTCAGCCAGAAGGCCGCCCGCCCCGGCTCCATCTCGCCCAGCCGCTCCATCAAGCTGCCAAACGATATGTCGTTGAACAAATCCTCGGAGAATCCCAGGAACGAAAAGGTCTCTGGCCGGAATATCAGAATGAAAGCGGCCCCAATGAAGGCCAGCTTGGCAGCCCAGACCAACGCCTTGCGCACGGCAAACCCTCCCTTCGTCTCGTGTCGCGTAGGACCATCACCCTCGCGCGCTGCAAACCCTAGCACAATCGCTTCCAAGACGGCATGCGGCGTCCGACAACCCGCCATGCGTCCTCAGTTGACAGAAGCATCGGCACGTGATAGAACTCAATTGGAACGAGATTGCGGACTATGCGGGGCGGATCGCCGGAAGAATCTGGACTTTTCTTCTCCGCGTACGGCATCGTCATCTCGATACGAAGGAGCGGCGCCTGTGCGTGTACTGATTATCGATGACTCTCGGACCATGCGCCACATTCTGTCCGACATCATGTGCGGGCTGGGCTTTGAAGCCGTGGAGGCCGAGGATGGCGTGCAGGCCATGGCCGCGCTTGAAGCGGGGCCGCCGTTCGACGTCGCGCTTGTCGACTGGAACATGCCGAACATGAACGGCATCGAGTTCGTGCACGCGGTACGGAGCAACCCGGCCTACGCCCGGACCCTGCTCATGATGGTCACGACGGAGGCCACGATGGAGAGCGTGGTCGAGGCGCTGGACGCCGGGGCCGATGAATACGTCATGAAGCCCTTTACCAAAGAGTCCATCGGCGAGAAACTCGAGATTATGGGCCTGATGGCAGGCGTGCAGTAGCGGCCGTCGGCAGCCCTGGCAGGAGAGCGCCATGTACGCGACATCGACCGAACCCTTTGACGCCGACCAGAGTCTGGTCTTGTCGAGCGCGGATTTCGAGTTTGTGCGCGACTTGGTGCGGGACCGCGCGGCGATCTTGCTTGAGCCGGAGAAGTCTTACCTCATGGAGGCGCGGCTGGCCCCGCTCGCCCGCGGCGGAGGCTTTCACTCGCTGAGCGATTTCGCCGCCCATGTCCGCACCCTGCCTGGCGATGACCCGCTGATCCGCCAACTCGTCGAAGCCATGACCAGTACCGAAACGGCTTTCTTTCGCGATCTGCATCCTTTCGAAATGATTCGCACCGAATTGCTTCCTGCCCTGATCGAGGCGCGCGCGGACAGTTGCCGGCTGAATGTCTGGAGCGCGGCCTGCTCGAGCGGGCAGGAGGTCTACAGTCTAT
>CAZLBS010000411.1:0-4023 GCA_964557505.1 uncultured Nitrospiraceae bacterium
CGGCCAAGCTGGGCGACGAGCTGCTCGAGCAAATCCGCGGCCAGGTGCCCCTCGGCCGGCTGGGCGACCCGCAGGACGTCGCCGACGCCGTGCTGTTCCTCGCCAGCGACGCCGCCGCGTATGTCACGGGAGCCGTCATTCCGGTGGACGGCGGCCTCGGCGTGTAACGTACCGGGTTAATTGTAGTTTCGAAGGCGGACCGAAGCTGGCGGGCCATGGTCGATCAGCGCTTCTCGGCCATCATTCAAGATGCTCAAGCGGCCGGCTTCTATCACCAACTCGTTGTAGCTGCTGTTCGCGGGCGTCGCCAGGATGCCTTCTTGATCACGCGCCTCAATGAACTGCTGGCGCGCTTCCAAGGCGCCTTGCGCGGCGCAATCGATGCAGGCCTGCACGATGGCCTCGACGCTGCGATAGCCATAGCCCACCGGCGTCAACCCTGCCCCACCGCGATCGACCAGCTGAAAGTAGTCCGGATTCGGCTCGGCGTGTACCGTGCCGCCAGGACCGCCCGATGCTTCCGTGTAGGTGTGCTTCAGACCTCGGTACTGATCGCTGTGCACGAGCATGGTCCCGTCGCTGCCGCCATGACCCCACATCGCCAGGCCTTGATAATTGCCCCCGGCTGCCGCGTTCGGCGAGCCCATGCAATTCACCACGTTTAGGCAGCCGCCGTTTTCCCAAATGACCCGAGCGTCGGTCCACAGAAATCCTTCATGGCCGTTGGGAAAGGCGTCGCGCTGGCCGTACACAGAAACCCTGACCGGCCGAAGCCCTGTGATGAATGCGATCTGATCGACGTAGTGGCACCCGACATACGCGAACATGTCGCTATGCTCACACGTGAACCAATTCTGAAAATTCGAGTCGCGGTAGAACCAGGGCTCATGCATCTGCGCCTGCGCGAGACGGAAATCGCCAAAGCGGCCTTGACGGTAGATGCGCCGCGCCATCAATGCGCGGTCGTCAAAGCGCTTGTGGTACTCGACGCCGATGAAGACGCCGCGCGCATGCGCCGCTTTCGCGATCTCTTCGGCATGTTGATTGGTCAGCGCCAATGGCTTCACCATGCAGCTGTGCAGTCCATGAGCAATCACCTGCATCTGTACGCCGTAATGCAATGCGTCTGGAATGGCAATGACGGCCACATCGCCCTCTCGCATCGAGGAAAGAGCATCCCGGTATAGTTCCGGGTGCGCGCCTTCCCCATGGCTGGCATCGGGCATGCCGCGGAACGTCTGTCCGGGAAAGGCTTCCTTCAGATCGCTGGCTTCGCGCAACGCCTGGATTGATGACGCCCGCGTGCCGCAAACGGTGATCTCCCCCACGCGCCCTTGCCGCTGCAGATGAAAGAGCGATGGCAGCAGTTGATCATGCACGATCATGCCTGCACCAATGACAAGAACATTCGGCGTCATGACATCATCCCCACTACTTGTTGGAAACTAGGCGCGCGCATAGATGTTTGCAGCGTACCGCTGCGTCAGCCAGGCCAGCACTACACCGTAAGCAACGACCGCAATTGCAAGGAAGAGATACGCCAGCGCCTCGCCCTCCACAAAAGCCCAGTACGCGCGGCAAACCCAGTAATGCGGCGTGGCGATGGCGAGCATGTATTGCCACGGCTGCGGCACGAAGTACAGCGCTACCGGCAGGATCGCCACCGTGCCGAAAATTTTGAACCCGCCGAGCGCCTGCACTTTGTTTTCGGCAAACGCCGCCACGCCCAGCGCGCAGATGGGGCCGAGCGGGCAAGCAGCCACACTCAGCATCAGCCACGCGCGCCACGACATATCAACGAGACCTGCCAGCACGAAGCAGGCGAACACCGACGCAATCGAGGCGAGCGCGGGGAGCCATGCGCGGTAACGCATGTAGTTGCGAAGGGAGAGCGGCGTCACCATCAGCGCGTTCAGGGCGCCTTCATCGCGCTCCTCGATCATGAGAAATCCGACAACGAGCCCGGTTAGCATCGGCGATGCAATCAACACGACATACCCGGTAAGAAGCGGCCAGTACGGCGTCAGGTCGACATAGCTTCCGGCCCGCTCCGTAATCCACGGCAAGACGAAACGCAGCGCCAGCGCAATGACCAACGGGTAGCTCGCCGCCCAAATCAGGAAGCGATCGCGCTGAATGGATTTCGCGTCGTACAGCGACATGACCCGTGCGGCTTTCGTCCAGTGCATCATTATGCTGCCCGGCCTTCGACGATGTAGTACTGAAACCGCCAGTGCGCCCACCCATAAGCGGCCAAGAGGACCAGCGCGGAATACGCATAGGCGTACAGCAATTCGCCCGGGCCCGCCTCCCGGAAACCCGCTTCCAACAACAACAGCGGCGGCATTGTTGGAAGCGCGTACATGAGCGGGCTTTCCACAATCTGCAAGCGGTGCAAAAACGGAAGTTCCGCGACAAGCGTCAATACGATGCCCGGAATGAGAAAAGCGCTGAAGGAGGCGTGCGGCAGCGCGATGGCCAGGCCGCTCCAGGCAAACATCAACACCAGCATGGCGGAACCCATCAGGACCGGCGGCCAATTCAATCCGAGGCCATAAATGGCGGCTGTCATTGCGGCGGCTTCTGCCAATCCGAGCACGAGCAGCGACAGTGCCTTGGACAGCAAATATTCATAATGCCGCAATGGCGACGTGATAAGGCTATCCAAGACGTTTTGGTTGCGTTCGAGCCAAACGATGCCCGCCATGTAAAACACGTGGATGCCGAGGAGACTCAAGATGCCGAGGGGCAAGGCAATGGGATACCACTCCCGCGGAATCAGCGCGCGCACAAACAGGACGAGGAACAATCCAAGCACGGCCGTGATGACGTACAGCCCGTTGCGGTACTGCAGGACCACATCATTCCGGATGGCCGCAAGCAGCCGGTTCATTGCAGGCGCCTCCCAGTAACCTTAATGAAGATGCGCTCCAGCGTCGTTTCCTGGGAGTGAATGGTCTCGATCCGGTGCTCGCGCAGCAGCGACAAGAATGCTTCGTTCTCCGCGAGGTCATCCAAGGGAAACTCCTGCGCATCGAGCCGCCCATCCACGTGATAGTCAATGCGCACCATCCGTTCGCCATGTTGCAATTTCAACTCCCGCGGCGAATCCAACAAGACAATGTTGCCATCCACGAGGAAAGCGCAGCGATCGCACAGTTCATCGGCCACAACCATGTTGTGCGTCGTCAGGAAAATGGTCTTGCCACGGGCCTTCTGCTCTCGAATGATGTCTTTGATGACGGCGGCGTTCACCGGGTCCAGGCCCGTCGTCGGTTCGTCGAAAAATAAAAGTTCCGGCTCGTGCAGCAAGGCACGCACAAAGTTGAGCCGCATGCGCATGCCCTTGGAGAAGTTCTCGACGCGCTTGTCCGCATCCTCCGACAGCCCTACGCGCTCGAGCAGTGCCAGCGGATCCTGCGTGCCGCCTGCGTAAAGCGACCCGAAAAAACTAAGGTTTTCCACGGCACTGAGTTTCAGGTAGTGGTTTGGCATTTCAAAGCCGACGCCGATGCGCTCGTACAAGTCCGGGCCCCAGTCGCGCACTTCCCGGCCCAATACCTGCGCGCGGCCCCCGTAGCCTTTCAGCAAGCCGATGAGAATCTTCTGGGTCGTGCTTTTGCCGGAACCGCTCGGACCTAGAAACCCGACGATTTCACCAGGCTCGATGGCGAAGGACAAGCCGTGCAGCGTTTCGGCAGCATTGCCGGCATAGGTGAAAGTAAGATCTTCAACGCAAACCATCAGGCATGCTCTCGTGCATTCGGTTTTATGTCGGAAGCAAAACGCCGATACATGGTGCGCTCATAATAGTTGGGAAAAAGAAACGAAACGCCATAGGCGATTCGCCCCATCCAAGACGGAAAATACAGCTGCTTCCGCAGGCGCAGCGCATCGTGAATTCTTGTTGCAAGTTCATCCGCGGGCATGAGCTTGCCTGTCGTGGCCCGCTCGACTCGAATCGATGCGCCATCGCCGCCCAGCGCGTTCTTGCCAAAATCGGTCGCCACATACGACGGGCAG
>CAZLBS010000412.1:0-2058 GCA_964557505.1 uncultured Nitrospiraceae bacterium
CCGGCAAAGGCGATGGCATCACGCCCCTGCGCATCCTGACCGAGCGCGACCTGCGCGAACTGGAACGGACCAACATGCGCCGGGCGCTCGAGGCCAGCAAGGGGCGTGTTGCGGGTCCAGAGGGTGCGGCTGCACGCCTCGGCATCAGCCCGTCGACGTTTTCTTCCCGCATGAAGGCTCTGGGCATCCGCCGCGACATGTCGTGATGCCACGCCCCGAGATCTCGTGACTCGCGAGATCTCACGATGCCCCGCCAGTTTCTGTCCGCCACCCAAGCCTTTTTCCTGCAATCACTTACAAGCCGCCAGCCATTTGGTCCGGTGGTTGCCGGTACCAGGGCATCCGCGCCACGGAGCGCGGCCAGCAAACGCGAAAAGGCAGTGGGGAAACCTATGAGGGAGTATCGAATCATGGAAATGCACACGCAGCAACTGATGAATGGCATCGACACCGATGCCGTAGCGGAACTGGTGGAGCGCGTCACCGGCAACCATGCCGAGGGCCAGACGACCTGGACCGTGACCACCGAGTGGATGGGCGGCACGCGCTCGGACACGCATGTGAGCCACTTCATGATGGGTGGAGAGCGCATCGACAAGGACTTCACCATCAAGGTCGACGAGCCCTATGAACTCGGCGGCACCAACGAGTTCGCCAACCCGCAGGAACACCTCATGGCCGCGATGAACGCGTGCATCATGGCGACGTACGTGGTTGTCTGCGCCATGCAGGGCATCGAGCTGGAACACATCACCATCGAGTCCAGCGGCGACATCGACCTGCGCGGGTTCCTCGGCATCGACCCGAACGTGAAGGCGGGCTACGACAGCATTCGCTACACCGTCAACATCAAGGGCGAGGGCACGCAGAAGCAGTTCGAACGCGTCCACCGCATGGTGCTCGCCACCTCGCCCAACTACTTCA
This sequence comes from uncultured Nitrospiraceae bacterium, assembly GCA_964557505.1. Classification (GTDB taxonomy): domain Bacteria; phylum Hydrogenedentota; class Hydrogenedentia; order Hydrogenedentales; family CAZLBS01; genus CAZLBS01. The sequence goes on from CAZLBS010000412.1 coordinate 925, forward strand.
ACATGGCCAACGCCATCACAATGAACGCCACCATGAACGTGATGTAGTCACGACGCCTCGCCTCGCACCGCGCCGCGGGGAGGGAAGTCAGCCGCTTCTCCCCCGCGGCGTTGGGTTTGGCGAAGGCCCTTCCCAGCGCGCATATTGTGCTCGACTTGGTTGTTCACCTATGGCATAGTCGGGGCATAGTGGCAGCATATGTTCTGTGGGCGCGTGTACCGTGCAATGGCATCAGGGAATCATGGTAGGGAACAGGCATAGGCGGACCCTCCGGCCCAATAGGGCGAGGAGCGGTTTTACCCTTATAGAATTACTGGTAGTTATCGGCATAATCGGGATTCTTGCCGCGATCCTGTTGCCTGCGCTGGCCCGTGCGCGTGAGGCCGCGCGCCGGGCCTCCTGCCAGAACAATCTGAAACAGTGGGGACTGGTGTTTCAGATGTACGCGGCCGAGGCGCTGGGCAACAAGATCCCCCTGCCCCAGATTAATGTTGATTTTTCAGACTTTGCGCAATCGCCAATGGTACGCGCGCTGTACCCGGAGTATGTGACCGACCAGCGCCTCTGGCTGTGCCCCTCGGACGCGGATGGTGATGAAGCCCTTCGAAACGCCGAGGGGGAGCTGGCACTCCATGTGCCCACGCGGGACGGCGGCACAATGGGCCTGGCGGGAAGCAGCTATCACTATCTCTCGGGACATCTCCTGGACAAGCTGAACGACAGCGACCCGCAGGCCTCCATCGGGGATTATCCCGCCTTGCTGTCAATATTGCCGCCGGGCAGCGCTACCCGCTCGGGACCGCGGCAGTTTCTCGAGGTCTCCGTTACCCTGAATCAGAACCTGTTACCGGTTCTGGGCACCCCGGAGTTTATCGCGGTGCTGGACAGGCCCCTCATTTTGGAGACGCCCGGCCTGGGCAACGCTAACGGTAATAGTGTTTACCGGCTGCGCGAGGGCCTCGAGCGATTCTTGATTACCGATATCAACCATCCTGCCAGCTCCGCGGCCGCGGCAAGCTCGGTATTCACTTACTACGACGCCCTTGCCGACCGCGTGCGCGACTTCAATCATGTGCCCGGAGGCGCCAATGTGCTTTATCTCGACGGGCACGTTGAGTTCCAGCGTTATCCCGG
>CAZLBS010000412.1:2068-3780 GCA_964557505.1 uncultured Nitrospiraceae bacterium
GAGGCGCCCGTTTCCGAAGGGCTGGCAACAGTCCAGGGAGCGATACTGCTGTGAAGCCGGAGGCCCAGCAACCACGAGCGGGCAGGCCAGACTCGGGGCGTCACTGGGTGGCTGTGCCCCAGGACACTGTTGCAGGCGCCAGCGGCTACGAACTCAGCGCGCACCCGGTATTGACCGTTGCCAAGTATTTTGAACTGCATGGGCTCGACATCCATGCCTTCCTGGAGGGCATGGAGTTCCCGGTCGAGCATCTGCTTTCCGAGGAAAAGCGGATTTCCTGGTCCTGCTTTCTGGACGTTTGCGAGCGGCTCGAGCGCCAATTCACCGACGAAGAAATCATCGCGATGGGCCGTGAGGGCTCGTTCATCGATATGAGCAATTACATCGTCGCGATTGCCCAGCTCATGCACACCGTGCGCGACTTCTATTACTTTACCCGCGCCGCCGAAACGGGGGTATGTCACGACCATGTCTGGTGCCTGAAGACCAGCGTGGTGGACCTTGGACCCAGGAAGCTGCAGGTGGAATTCGGGGTCCGAGAAGGATATCGCTGGCACCGCAGCCTGGGCCTGCTGGAGGTAGGCCTCCTCGAGGTGATGCCGCTGTGCCTCGGCGCGCCGCCAGCCGATGTGACCTGGCATCCCGTGGCCGATGCCTTTCGATATGAAGTGAACTACCAGGAAGTGCCCGGGGTTTTGGGATTTTTGCGCCGTGCCGTGGGTCCTTACCTTCCGAAGCGGAAGGACATCTACGAGGAAGTGAGCCGCGCACACAACAAACTGAAGCGGCAGTATTTCGAGCTTTCAGCGGAACTGCAGCATCGCCGGCAAGTGGAGGCCGAGCGGGATCGTATGGCTGCCGCCCTGGCTTCCGCGCAGGAGTCCGTCTTCATCACCGATAGCACGGGCAGGATCGAGTGGGTGAACGAGTTCTTCCAGCGCCAGACGGGCTACAGCCACGCCGAAGTGCTTGGTGCGAAGCCGAGCATCTTGAAGAGCGGGCGAACGCCGACAGCGGTGTACGACGATATGTGGCAAACCTTGCGGACCGGCACGCCGTGGCGCGGCGAAATCACGAACCGCCGCAAAGACGGCTCCCACTATCAAGTGGAACTCACCATCTCGCCCATGACCGACGACAGCGGGCGCATCGCCTGGTTCGTGACCGTGGAACGCGACGTGACCGAGCGCAACCGCATGAACCGGCTGCTGCGGGGTGTTTTTCCCACGCAAATCGTGGAAGAAGTGCAGCAAACAGGCACCATCGCCCCGCGCGAACACGAGCGGGTGGCTGTGCTTTTCGCCGACGTCGCCGGCTTCACCGCGTATTGTGCCAAGCTCTCACCCGCCCAGACGCTGGAGCAATTGCAGGAACTCATTCAGATCGAGGAGGCCGCTTCTCAGCGCAATGGCCTGCTCAAAATCAAGACAGTGGGTGATGCCTATATGGCCACCGCCGGCATGATGGATGCGATGGAGAATCCCGTGCAGGCCTGTGTTGATGCAGGCCTCGAAATGATCGAGGCAGCACAATTCCTCCCGGACAAGTGGACCCTGCGGGTCGGTGTGCACGTCGGCCCCGTGATCAGCGGGGCCGTCGGCACGCAGCAAAAGTTCTTCGATATCTGGGGGGATACCGTAAATGTCGCGGCCCGCGTGCAAGGCCATGGCAGTCCGGCGATGGTTACCGTCAGCGAAGCCTGCATGCCGGCC
>CAZLBS010000412.1:3790-4020 GCA_964557505.1 uncultured Nitrospiraceae bacterium
GCTACACCGGCGTACAACGCCGCGAGGTAGAGGCAAAGGGCGCTGGGCCGCTGGTGGTCTATGATATTCCGCTGCGGGGACAAAGCAGTGAACGCCAGCACACCCTCAACGCGTTGCAAGCGCCCCGGCCCTGAAAACCGCCGCCGCCCGCCTCCCGCCTCCCCCGCGCGTGTTATGCTGTCGGCAAACCGCAGCGCAGCCAGGGGGAGTTATCATGCCAGTCCTCAAGA
>CAZLBS010000413.1:0-3979 GCA_964557505.1 uncultured Nitrospiraceae bacterium
CCGTACATGAGGGCCTTGAAGCTGCCGCCGCTGACAAAGAGGTGATGGGCTGGCGTGATCTGCGGTATCCGCTGTTGATCGGGATACCACTCTTGCCAGAGATAGGACTGTGCAAGGAAGACGCTCAAGAGGAGCACCCAGCCCAGAACGAAGGCCCGTCCCCATCTAAGGTGCGGGCGGGCAAATAGGAACAGCACAAATCCTGCCGCCGCGATCCCATTTGGAAGGGTCCGAATTTCTACGAGCAGCGTTTCCAAGTAATTGATGTTGAGTTTTTGCTGCACCCAGCGGGTCGGGCTGGCGTTGATGATGTGGAACTGATACCGCTCCATGATGGGAAAAGAGTAGGGCAGGCTCACCACGAAGGCAATGGCGAGCAGCAGCATGTATTGGGCCGCAATGGCTTGCGGGGGGAACGCCTCCCGCTTGCGCCATGTGCGCCAGCAATTCTCAGCGAAATCCCATAAGGTGACCAGTACGGTGGCGCCGCCGAAGAGGATGGCCGGGGTGGTGTGGACCATAAACATGGCGCCGAGAGATAGGCCCGTGCCGGCGTGCCATGGCCATGAACGCCGGCGGCGTGCCTCGAGAAAGAGCGTGATGGTCAGGAAGAAGAGTGCCTGGCCGAAATGGGCCGACCAATACCAGGGCGAGTAGGTGGTGGTCAGCCATAGCGGCTCGAAGGTGCGGTTGGCGAATAGCAGGCAAGCGGTTGCGGCGGCGGCCGGCCATGCGCCAAACATGCGCCAGACCATAAGATAGAAGAAGAGCGGCACCAGCAAATTGACCACAGGACCCAAGCGGGTGTGTACGATGTTCAGCGGCGCCTCGATGAACAGGCTGACGAAGGCGAGGAGGGCTCCCGTGCCAGGATTGAACCAGAGCACTTCGTCTTTGAAGATGTTGTCTTGCGGATAATTGCCATCGAGCATGTTTTGCGCGGCGCCGATATCGCGGTAGGCGTCGAAATAGTCGGGCCAGTCTGCCATGGTTCCGCTTTGCCATCCGTATAAAAAGGCGGCGGCTGTCATGGCGATGAGCGCAAGAGGCGGCAGCACGCGGTTCAGAAATGCGGCTGCGCCTGTCTCGCCCATGGGCGGGGGCGGCAGGATGCGCGTGACGGAACTGCTGCGAAGCATCTGCCGATTCACGATGCGCCTTCCGCCTCGGACTCGGGCTGCGGTGGCGGGGCCAGCATGAACTCCGCGAAGTGCGGCTGCCCAAGTTCCTGGCATGCCGCGCGCAGGCGATCGCCGCTTTCAGGCACGCCATTCTCGATGCGGCGGTAGATTTCGCGCAGGCTTTCGAGCGCGTGATTGCTTGGGTTGAGCGCCAGCGTAGCCAAGATGGCTTCGAAGGAGGCGGTGGCGTTGCCGGCGTGGGCCTGAATTCGAGCAAGGGCCATCGGCATGCCGGGGTCCGCTGGTGCTGCTTCCATCGCACGCGCCATCGCTGCCGTGGCTTCCTCAAACGATTCCCGTTCGGACAAGGCGAGCGCATAGAACAGGTGGGCATAGCCGGACATCGGGAAGTTCTCGGCGAGGCCGGCCCATACTTCGAGGGCGAAGGTGGCGTCGCCATTCTCCCGCAGGAGATTGTCGAGCCGGTAGTACGACATGGGAAACAGCGGATTGATGGCGATGCCGCTGCGCACGTGCGCGATAGCGGCGGCGAATCCGGCATCTGTGTCGCCGCCGTGCTCTCGAATAATGCTGGCGATGCCGTCGCCTTGCCACGTTCGCCAGCCCCGGTCCGCGAGGTCCAGCAGGCGGGGAGCGAGATAATCCGCGACTTTAGCGTTGCCTGCTTCGTTAAGGTGAATGTCGTCGAGAAAGATGAAGTCGCGGTTCTCCCGAAACATCGGGCGCAGATCAATTGCGGCGGCGCGGGTTTGCCGGGCCGCTTCCATCACGATGCGCGTGTAGAAGGGGCGGTCGAAGTTTTGGCCAAACACCTCCGGGTAGCTGGGCCACGCGATGAACACAACCGGTACGCCGGCTTCTTCGCAAAGGGAATGAAGCGCCAGCAGCGTGTCGAGCACTTGCCCGGGCTTCATGCGGCGGGGCGTGTTGGGCAAGGGCGGCTGCCAGCCGAGTTCGGCTCCGCGCACGGCGTCTTTCAGAAGGCGCAACGTGCCATAGGGTTCGTTGGGGTTTTCCCAATACCAATCCCCGATGCCTGGCGGCGGGACGGCAGCGCCGGCATTGTAGCCGAATGCAACGACGACGACATCTGGCTGCAGGGCGAGGCCGCGGGCCTTCATGAACCAGTAGCCCTGCAAGGCGGTATAGCCCACAGTGCCCGCGTTGACGACTTCGTATGCGCCTGGGCGCTCTTGGTCGAGCAGTTCTTGCAGGTAGCTCGGGTATGTGCCGGGGTTGTCGACGCCCAGCCCATAGGTGCGGGAGTCCCCAATGCACAGGATGCGGACCCGCTTTTTAGGCTGGTCGAGCGGCGGACTGCGGAGGCCGTCCGCGTTGGTCGATACTTTCCATACGTAGTGCTTGCCGCCAAAGGGGTATCCCTGCGCTTCTTCATCCAGGTTGGGCTTGATGCGCCACATGAGGTTGGGGTCGTACAGGTGGTAGCCGGTCCAATTGAGATGCGGGGAGACGATAAGCATTTGATTGCGCGCATCGATGGCCTGGCGTCCGTACCACTCGATCATGCCTGCGCCAAAGGCGAGGCCGATCGCGAGCATGAGCAGATTGAGGCACCATGCGAAGAGGCGCCGGCTCCACGAGGTCCGGGGCGCGCGCTGGTCTTCCGCCGCGTGCTGATTCATGGCGCTGCCTCCCCGCAGGCATCGACCGCTTGTTGGGTGCGCTCATCGAGGTGGCCGCCTTTCGCACGGAGCCGTTCGGTCCAGTCGCGCGCGCCAGGGCAATCGCCCCCTGCAATCAAGGCCCGTACATAGGCTTGGTGAATCGAAGCCTCTCCAGCCGCGGCAAGCTCGGCCGCCCTTTTCAGCGACACGAGCGCGGCGATGTGGCGGTCCTGTTGCTGGAGTTGGCGGGCCAAATCAAAGTGGCGCCGGGCATTGCCCGGGTCAATGTCGGCGGCCCGGCGGAAGGCCTCTTCGGCTTTCTCATGGTCGTCTGTGCGTTCGAGAGCGGCCCCATAATCCGCGTGTGCGATGGCGCTGTCTGGAAGGCGCCTGGCCATTTGTCCATAAACCCGTACACTGGCTTCGGGAGGGTCATCCGCCGTCAATGAGTCGCGAAGGGCGTGATAGGCGGGCGACTGATCGCCGCTGCTTGCGGCGAGTTCAACCAGGGCGGCGCGCCGCTCTCCGGGCGTGGGAAGCGCCTGCGCAATCTCGATGCGGAGATCCATCGTGCCAGGCGAGGCATCGCCGCCCTGCTGGGTTTGCTCGTCCAGATACTGAAAGGCTGCCGCCGCGCCTTCGGTTTTGGCGAGCGCCAATGCATAGGTTTTGTGAAACAGCTCCGCGCCGCCATGCTCGTTTTCTATCGAGCGCAATAGAGCCAGGGCATCTTGCGACGCTCCTTGCATTGCGTAGGCGTGCGCTAGCCAGAGTTTGGACCGCCATTGCGCGGGCAGCGAAGCGGCTGTGCTTTCCCAATAGGCGCTGCGAGCCTGGGGCGGGCGGTGTTCTTCGAGAATGCCGTCGACGCGCTGATAGGTGCGGTCATTGAAGGGATTGACGAGCAGCAGCCGCTTGCCGGCGGCGAGGGCCTCATCGATTTCGCCGGTAGCGGCCATATATTCGAGGGCATCACCGGCGAGGGATTGATTGCGGGGATCGACCGCCAGGCCTTCGCGAATGGCGGCAAGGGCGGCTTCCATATCGCCTTCGCGTTCGTGTGCTTGCGCCAGTACGCTGTAGCTCCGGAAGTCATCTGGAAAGAGGGCCAGGGTGCGGCCGAAGGCGTCTTTCGCCTCGGTCACGTTTCCAGTGCTGAGGAAGGCGCGCCCGCGGCGCCAAAGGCTGGCGCGGTGGTGGGGGTATTGCTGC
>CAZLBS010000414.1:0-3976 GCA_964557505.1 uncultured Nitrospiraceae bacterium
CGCCAACGGCGCCTCACGCCGCAGCCGCTCCTTCGCCGCATCTTCGAATAGGTCTTCGGGCATAGCGCGAAGGATAACGCATGGAACGCGCGTGCTCCACGTTCTGACGCGGAGCCTTCGCACGAGTCATGACGTTTCTACCCAAGTGCGGCGACAGCCCCATCCGCGTTGACGGTCCTCGGCTTCATGGTGACGCGGTTGCGGCCGGCTTCTTTGGATTCATAGAGGGCTTCGTCGGCACGGTGGGTGACGGCGTCGATGGATTCGTTCCCGTCGGTAGTGGTCACGCCCACGCTGATGTGGACCGTATGACCATCCGGCGTGGCCGTGCCGGCGATGACAGCCCGCAGCTTCTCCGCCGTGTCGTAAGCGTCGTTCAACGTATTGCCCGGCGCCAGCACGAGGAACTCTTCGCCTCCCCAACGGAAGACGTAGTCCGTCGCACGGGTGTTGGTTTCAAGCAGCGCAGCCACATGCTTCAGCACAGCATCGCCCACGGCATGCCCATAGGTGTCGTTGAACTTCTTGAAGTGGTCGACATCGAGCATGATGCAGCCCAGCGGCTTGCCTTCGCGCTGGGCACGTGCCATTTCGGCCTTCGAGACATCGTCGAACTTCGTGCGGTTGAAAGCCTGGGTGAGGTTGTCGCGCGTGGCGAGGCGTTCGAGCGTGACGTTGGCCTCGGCGAGAGCGGTGCGCTCTTTCATGATGGCGCCCGTCATCGGGCGGAAAACCATCAGTCCGGCGAGGCACAGCACAAGCAAAGCCGCGCCCACCAATCCGCCGCCCAGCATCAACGCCATATCGATGCGCTCTTGGCTTTCCGCGTCGTGCACCTCCATCACGTGCTGAATGCGCTCCATAATTTTGATGGGCAAGGTTTCGAGCACATGAATGGCGTGCGGGTGCGAACGGTCGATGTCGTGCGTGTCTTCCATGTCGATCAATTCGCGCACGGCCTCGAAGTATTCGACGAGGAGCGTATGCAAACCATCCTCGGCATGGAAATACGCATCGTGCAAATCCGGGTCCTTCAATGAGGGCAGGTGGTCCGCGCCGCCCGTCATTTCGCCGTGCGTGTCTTCCATCTCATCCAAGGATTCCAACAAGGCCAGGCGCGCTTGCGCTTTTTCTTCCGGGCCTTCGCTGTGCAAGAAGCCGTCCGCCTGATGCAGCATGCGGTGGGTCAAACCCTGTTGCTCGCCCAAGGCCTGCACGGCGTTGTGATGGCTGAGCAAGTGATGCAGCATGCCGTACATGACAAGGTACGCCGCACATGTGGTGCCGCCTACCATGAGGAGTGCCGCCAAATAGCGGAGGGTCATGACATTGCGAGAGATGCTGCTGGCGTTGGGCATGGTGATGTCTCCTCAGGCGCAGCACGTGCGCAGATGTCCCAGTCAAGCCCCCTGCGCGCCGCCCCGCAACGCCACCAGGCTATGGCAGCATCACCGCGCTTCACCGGCACTGTACCTGACACAAGGGCATCTTGCCTGCAAAACTCGAATTTCTGGAGGGATGAGGATGGAAACGCCACTACGCCCCGGGCCGCATCCGAAATCGCGTCGGAAGATCCATCACATCGCGATGTTCCCGGTCGGCGTGGGTGTGCCGAAATTGCTTGAGCCGGCGATCATCCTGTTCCCCTCACTGGGTGCAATACGGTGCGGCAGCGCAAGCGTGATACTATATGTGGGCGCATTAAAGCGCATGCCTCTCATTCGTTGCCGCGAGGAATTTCACACGCGTGTCGTTCGACATCAGCATAGGTACAGACGCCTCTAAAAGTACGCGGGGCATCACTACGTCCAAACAGTCCGCCTGGCGCATCTACCGCCGCCTGCTGGGCTACGCGTGGCAGTACAAGGGACGGCTTATCCTCTCGCTGTTCTTTGCGATCCTTGTTGCCGCGTCATTTATGACGATGATTGTCAGCGTGGGTACGGCGATTAATCTCCTCTTCCCCGGCACGCCTGACCCGGCAAATGAAATGGCACAGGATGCCGCGCTTTATGCCGAGCGCCTCCAGCAATACTTTGGCATCGAAATCCGCCGGCCGGAGCAGCGCTTCCTAGACGCGGTGCATACCTTCCGTGCCGATCCGATGACCGCTCTCATTTGGCTATCCGCCGGCTTGGTGGGGGTCGCCTTCATTGGCGGGCTCGCACGGTACCTGCAAGAGTATTTCGCCGGATGGGTCGGGGCGCGCATTTCCATCAGCATCGGCGAGGCGATGTACGCCAACATCCTACGGCAACCCCTCGCCTTTTTCGAGACGCACACGACAGGCGAAATCATCGCGCGCTTTACAAACGACATCTTCATGGTAAACACGGGGCTCTCTGCCGTCTTCATCAAGCTGACGCGCGAGCCCGTCAAAATGCTGTTCTTCCTTTGGGTAGCCCTCAGCATCGACCCGCTGCTGACGCTCATCGGACTTGGGGCGCTGCCTCCGGTAGCTGTCGTCATCGTAAAGCTGGGCAAGAAGCTGAAGAAGAGTGTGAAGCGCAGCCTCGAACGCATGGCCTCCATGGCGACCGTCGTCAACGAAACCTTCAGTGGCATCACCATTGTGAAGGGCTACGGCATGGAGACGCGTGAGGCAGCGCGCTTCAACAGCGAAACAGTCCGCCTCAGGCGCTTCCTCATGCAAATTGTCCGGGCGAATGCAGCGGTCGGGCCGGCCACGGAGTTCTTGCTGGTCATCGGGCTTGCTGCCTTTGTGCTGTTCAGCGGATATCAAGTGACCGCGGGCCGGCTGCAAGCGGGCGACCTCGTCCAGCTTTATGCCGCATTGGCCTTGATGCTCGACCCCGTGCGCAAGCTGTCGGCCGTCAACAATCAAGTGCAGACCAGCGTCGCCAGCGGCGAGCGCGTCTTCGAACTGATGGACCTCGAACCCAGCATCCTGGAAGCCCCCAACGCGGTGGACATCCCAAGGCTGAAGGAAGCCCTGCGTTTCGAGGACGTGCACTTCTCCTACGATGGCGAGGTCAATGTGCTGAGCGGGCTGACATTCGAGGCGCTGCATGGAGAAATGGCGGCCCTTGTCGGCTTTAGCGGCGCCGGCAAATCCACCACGGCCAAGCTCGTGCCCCGGTTTTACGATGCCACGAGCGGCCGGGTCACCTTCGATGGCGTTGATGTGCGCGATGCCACCTTCAAGAGCCTGCGCGGGCAGGTGGGCTTCGTCCCCCAGGAAACGCTGCTCTTCAACCGGACCGTGCGCGACAACATCGCATTCGGCTTGGAACGCTTCGATGAAGAGGACATCGTCCGCGCTGCGAAATTGGCCAATGCGCACGACTTCATCACAGCATTGCCCAAAGGCTACGACACCCTGCTGGGCGAAGGCGGCGCCGGCCTTTCGGGCGGACAGCGCCAGCGCCTTGCCATTGCCCGCGCGCTCGTCAAAGATCCGGCAGTACTCATTCTTGACGAGGCTACCTCGAGCCTCGATTCCGAAAGCGAGCAAGCCATTCAAGATGCCCTGTCGAAATTTGTCGTTGGCCGGACAACCTTGGTCATCGCTCACCGGCTCAGCACCATCATGCGGGCAGACCGTATTCTTGTGCTGCATGAAGGACGCGTCGCTGAACAAGGCACGCATGAACAACTGCTGGCCAAGGGCGGTCTCTATCACCGCTTGTATGAAACCCAATTCGCCGAGAAGGTTCGCGCGTAATGACTAGAAACGCGAGCATGCATGCCGCCCTTATCCTGCTTTGCTGCATCAGCGCGGCTGGCTGCTGGGGCGATTCGGATCCGCCAGACGAAACGGCGGCGCCCGTGCCTCTGCCGGAGCAAACGGACGCTGCCCCAGAGGCTGAGCAGGCTGCCCCTCCAGCGCCCGCCCCCTCCGCGGAGCAAGCCTGGGCACGTGTCCGAGTGGTCGATTTGGACGGAAACCCTATGCCCGGCATGGCCCCAATGGTGACGGATTCACCCAACGCCTTCACCGAACCGCTAGCCGTGG
>CAZLBS010000415.1:0-3954 GCA_964557505.1 uncultured Nitrospiraceae bacterium
GCCGCGTCCAAAAATAGGTATCCGGCTTGTCGCGTCGTGCCATGCGTTCTCAACCCGATGGCGGTCATGAGCGTGCCCCCTGCACGCGCCCCTCGGCGGCCTTCTACTGCCAGAAGCAGTGTACCACGAACCGGCAAAACCTGCTGGCCATCCACAAAAAAGGGGCCCGGCATATCATGCCGAACCCCCTGCAACGACAGGTGTTAGCGACGGACGCCTAGGTGAAGCGGGCGTCGGGATGGAAGCTTACGATAGCCGCCGTTGAACCGGTTGGCGAAAACTCGCCCGCGTCGGTCAGATTCACGCCAATGTGCTTGTTGCCCTCAAGTTGGTCAAGAATCGGCCGGTTGAAATCGGTATTGCTGATGGCCGGATATCCAGGCGACCACCGCGTACCTTGACTATCCGAAAGGCCCAGAAGCTTGCGCATCTCGTTGTGCAGATAATCCGCCATATCCTCAGCGCAGCGATCGCTCATGCCCTGGAGATACAAGGTCGATTCAGAGTCGTGGTCCGTGCGGAACTTGGCCAACTGCTCATCCACCTGCGGCCCGCAGGTCGCAATTTGGAGGCCGACACAATCATATTTGCCCGAGCCCTTCGGATAGTAATACTGCGCGCCTGACACAATATCCTTGCGCTCGGAGCCAATCACCACGTCGAAGCTGAAGCGGGCGACTTCTTTCGACAAATCATCAGGGTCGTACACCACGACATCGTCGCCTTCCGACTGACAGGGGAACATGCCGTAGACGCCCTGCGGCTGCAGCCATTCATTCTCGCTGCACTTCTCCACCCACTCGTCGAAAAGCGCGTCGAGGTCGGCCTGCGTAAAGCCCGCTTTCTCCCGCTTCTTCGTGCCGCCAAATTTCCAATTCAAGGCATACAGCGTGCGCCGGTCCAATTGCCCGGCAAAATCACGCAACGAGACCGAGACGACTGTCGGCTTTACCCATTGATCCTGGGGCGCCGCATGCGCGTCAAACGAGATCTCCCGGCGCGGGAGGGTATCCAGCAACTCCTTTTCGCGCGCCGCCTTCTTGGTGGCCTTTTCGTACTGCTCCAGCAGTTTAGAGCGGTTGGCCTCGAGCAAGGTTGCGTGACCGCCATTCTTGCTGGCATCGATCCACCGGTTCATGCAATTCACGCCGTCCAGTGCCGTCGGGCAGTAGAAGACGTTCGAGCGCATGCGCGCGGTATCGTCATCGCCGGCAAGCGCGACGTAGGCGGCATGCCGGTCGCTCACCGGAGCCCCGCCAATCATGACCGGCACATGCTCGAGCCCCTGCTCGTTCATCATCTTCGAAACAGTGATCATGTGGTTCGAAGTCTGAACCAGCAGCGCCGACATGCCAATCGCATCGGCGTTGTATTCCTTGGCCGCGTCGATGTAATCCTGCAGCGGCGTCATCACGCCCAGATCGATCACGCGGTAGCCGTAGTTTTCGAGCAGCGTGCGGGCCAAGTCTTTCCCGATCGAGTGCACGTCCTGATAGACCGTGCCGAGAATGATGGTGCCTTTGTACTCGATCTGGTCGTGCACATCCGCGCCCGACTCATGTTTGATGACCGCCTCGAACAAGCCCATCACATGCTTCATGACGTCGGCGGACTTCAACACGTGCGGGAGCGACACCTCGCCCCGGCCAAACTGCTCGCCCAGTTCGTTCATCGCCGGCATGAGAAACTTGTTGATGTATTCGAGCGGCTCATAATCATCGAGCACGCGCGCAGCCTGCTCGACCACTTTGTCCTTGTATTCATACGTGATGCCGCGAACAGCAACCGCGCCCTCGCCGCGCTCCTTCTTGCCATCCTTCACTTTCGCGGCGATGGCCTCTTCGTCCGGGAGATCGTCGTAGCTGCTGCGCTTCGTGCTGGCGATGCCTTTCTTGCTCAGCGCGATTTCTTCAATCTGCTCGTACGCATCCATGTCGCGCTCGAGAATCACGGCCAACGCCAACTCATAATCCTTCTTGTCGAAGCTTTCAACCGGCAAGTAGTGATTCGGATTGATGATGGCGCTGTCGAGCCCGCGCTTGCGGCCTTCATCCAGCCACACCGATGTGAGAATGGTGCGCATGTAGGGCTTCGATGCGAGGCCGTTGGTCAGATTCCCCACGCCGCAAGTCGTCATCAGGTCCGGATGAATCGCCTTGATGCCCGGAATCGCGTTCAAGCTTTCCAGCGCGAAATTCATCCCTTCGACCGATTCGGACCCGATCGGGAAGACGTTCATGTCGAGCAGCAATTGATTCGGCTGGACGCCAAACTTGCCCGCTTCTTCTACGATGCGCTTGGCAATCTCGACTTTCTTCTCGGCCGTGGGTCCAGGGCCTTCGCCGTCGGCACACAGCGCGATGTAGAGAGGGTTATGGTGCGCCGTGGCCTTGGCGAGATAGGCCACTTTGCTTACCCCCGGCTCCACATCTTCCATCGAAAACGAGTTCAGGATAGGCCGTCCGGGATACCATTCGATCGCCTTGATCAGCGCGTCCGGATCAAAAGAGTCGATGCACATGGCCCCCGCCAAATTGGTGGTCTGCTTATGCACCACCTCGGCCAGAGCTTCCGCCGTGTCGACGACGTTCGAGTCCATGCAGACATCGACGATGCCGCAACCCAGTTCGTTCACCTGCTCCTCGATGATTTCTTCAAGCGTCAGATGCTCGATCTTTTTGGCTTCGTTTTCGACCGCCTCGCGCGCCTTCTGCGATCCCCGCAAATTCAACCGCTCGCCGATGCGGATAAGGCCTTCGCTGCTGTCGAGCTTCACCGCATTCTGCGGACCGCTAATGAAAACATGCTTGCTTGGCTTCCGGGCTGCCGGCTTCCGCCCGCGCACTGCCTCGGCAATTTCCGCGATGTATTCCTCGTTCGTGCCGCAGCAACCCCCGACGATGTTCACGCCATATTCGGTCGCATAATCCTTCAAGTAGCGGGCCATCTCATCAGCCGGAAACTTGAAGACCGTGCGTCCGTTTTCGCTTACCGGCAAGCCGGCATTAGGAATGACCGAGATCGGCAGCGGGCTGTACTCCGCCATTTTCTCTACGGTCTTCGCCATCAAGTCTGGGCCGATGCTGCAGTTGATGCCGAAGGTGTCGATGCCAATGCCGTCCAACGTCACTTGGGCGGCATGAATGTCCGTATTGAAGATCTGCATCTTCGAGAACGCATCGACGGTTACCTGCGCCATAATGGGCGTGTCGACGCCTTTCGCGGCCCGGGCCCGCATCGCGCCCATCAGGCCCGCCTTCAATTCGAGGATGTCCTGCTGCGTCTCGAACAGGAGCACATCGGCGCCGCCATCGATAAGCCCCCGCACCGCGCAATCGAAATTGTCCATGATTTCGGGGAAGGTCGCCGTCGCCAAGTCGGCATCGGTACTCGAGATGACCCGGTTCGAGGGGCCAATCGAGCCCACCACGAAGAGCGGGCGGCCGTCGTACTTCGGGTCCTTCATGTATTCCGTGCGCGCTTCGACAGCGATCTCCGCCGCGCGCTTATTGATGTTGTACGACAAATCCTCCGGCGACAGCGTCTGCAACGTGAGCCCGTATGGGTTCGGGTCGAACTTGGACGTGTCCAGCGTCGAGAAGTCGAATTCCGTCATGCGGTAGGGCGAGGCGCCAAACGTGTTCGTCTCGACGCAATTTGCCCCCGCCCGGTAGTAGGCCAGATGAATCTCTTTCGTGGCCTGCGGCTTCGAAAACACCAGCAAATCAGTCAGCATCTTGAAGTCGCTGCCGCCAAAATCTTCGTCGGTCAGGTCCAGATTCTGCACCATGGTTCCCATGGCGCCGTCGAACACCAACACGTGTTCCCGCAATGCTTCGCGAAAAGTCATGATCTGAAATGCATCCTATGCTTGCCCGCGCAATCTGTGATGATAAACGTGTTTCCACCCCGCCGCATTCGATGCGGGCATGAGCTGTCGCGCACCACGCAGCG
>CAZLBS010000416.1:0-3943 GCA_964557505.1 uncultured Nitrospiraceae bacterium
CAAAACAAGCGTCGCCCGTGTGCGCGTTAATCCCGGAACCGGCCGTTTGGTTGTGAACAACGCGCCCATTGATCAATACTTCCGCGGCCATGTTCGTGCTCAATCTGAAGCCACGGCTCCTCTAAAGTTGGCCAAACAAGTTTCAACCTACGATGTTAATGTGTCCGTCGAAGGCGGCGGCGTCAGCGGCCAGCGCGACGCGATTGAACTGGGATTGGCCCGTGCGCTGCTCAAGATTGAACCGGAATGGCGTAATGTGCTGCGTCAGGGCGAGCATCTCTCGCGCGACCCGCAGGTCGTGGAGGCGTACAAGCATGATGGATTGGTGCATGATTGCATGACCGCGGGACTGTTCGCCGCGCTGTTCGAGTCGGGCGAGGAAGCCATAACGCTGGCGCCGCGCCTCAGCCTGCCATTGCTGCTGATGCATGGGACCGAGGATAAGCTCACCAGCTCCGAGGCAAGCGCCGAGTTTGCCGCGCGCGCGGGGGCGCTGTGTACTTGGAAACCATGGGAGGGCTCGTACCATGAGCTTCACAACGAGCCGCATAAAGATGAAGTGCTGAGCGAAATCGTCACATGGCTGGATGCGCGGCTTGGCGAGGCGGCTTAGGGGCGAAGAGGGGAGCAGCTTGTGACGACCGGGAAGCGTTTTCTCGCATTTGATTTGGGCGCCGAAAGCGGGCGGGCCATTGTGGGGACCCTTGATGGCGATCGCGTCTCGCTGGAAGAACTGCATCGCTGGCCCTCGCGGAATGCCGAAATCCATGGCGTGCGCTATTGGGATGTGCTGTATATCTTCGCGGAAATGAAGGAGGCATTGGCCCGTTACGCCCGTCAGTATGGGCCCGAGTTGGCAGGCATCGGGGTGGACACATGGGGCGTCGACTTCGGGTTGTTGGGTCCCTCAGGGCAGTTGCTCCAAAACCCCTTGCATTACCGCGACCATGCGACCGATGCGATCTTGGAGCCAGCCTTCAACATCATGCCGCGCGATGAACTGTACCGCCGCACAGGAATCCAGTTCATGCAAATCAATACGCTGTATCAACTGCATGCGTTGCGTCAGCGCGCGCCCGAAGTGCTCGATGCGGCGAGTACTTTCCTGACCATTCCAGATGTCTTCAACTACATGCTGTGCGGCCGGAAGGCATGCGAATATACGGAAGCCTCTACCACGCAGCTATTGGATGTGCACCAGCGCACATGGGATGCCGACATCCTCGAGGCCTTCGGGTTGCGGCGTGAACTCTTTCCGGAGGTCGTGCCGCCGGGCACGGTGCTCGGTCCGCTGAGCGAGGCCATCCGCGCCGAGACGGGCATCGGCCAGACCGCCGTGGTCGCGCCCTGCACGCACGATACGGGCTCGGCTGTCGCGGCGGCCCCCGCGGCAGGCTCGGATTGGGCGTATCTTTCCTGCGGGACATGGTCGCTGCTGGGCGCGGAAGTGGATGAACCCCGCGCAACGGAAGAAGCCTTGCGCCATAATTTTACGAATGAGGGCGGGTATGGGCGCACGATTCGCCTATTGAAAAACATTATGGGCTTGTGGGTGTTGCAGGAGTGCCGCGCGGCATGGGAGCGGCGGGGACAGCAGTACAGTTATCACGAGTTGGCTGTATGGGCCAACGACAGTGAGCCTTTTGCAACGCTGCTCAATATTGATGACCCCGCCTTTCTGAATCCCCCGGATATGCTCGAGGCCATTGCGGCGCAGTGCATGGCCACGAATCAGGCGGTTCCGGAGAAGCCCGGGGCCGTGGCGAGAGCGGTGCTTGAAGGATTGGCGATTCGATATGCCGACGTCGTCGGCCGGCTCGAGGCCATCATGGGCACGGAGGTCAACACGCTGCACATGCTGGGCGGGGGCATCCAGAACGAATTGCTGTGTCAGTTCACCTGCGATGCGATCAACCGCACGGTGATAGCGGGTCCGGTGGAGGCCACAGCCATGGGCAATATCGCCGTGCAGGCCATTGCGCAGGGCGCGCTGTCCGGCCTGGCTGAAGCGCGTGAATTGATTGGGCGCTCGAGCGAACTGAAGCGTTATGAGCCGCGGGCCGCAGCCTCTTGGCAGCAGCAGTTGGCCCGGTTCCGCGAACTGTATGGCGAGGTGATTTAGCCCGATGCGCCCGCGAAAGCCAAATTGGAGGCGGCGGGGCATATTCGGTGCGGCCATGTGCGTCGCCGCTGCTGCGCTCTATCCCGCCCTGCGTGCGGACTATGAACGCTTTGAGCTGGACGACGCCGTGCGCGCGAGCGTGCCGGGATACGAATGGGCCGCGTTGGAAGATGGGGTTGCCGGCTACCGTTGGCATGGCCCGGAAGACGGGCCTATCGTCGTCATGGTGCACGGTCTGACGACGCCTTCGATGGTGTGGGACCGGAATGTTCCCGCACTGACAGACGCGGGCTTTCGCGTCTTGCGCCTGGATCTCTACGGGCGGGGATGGTCGGATCGGCCTGACGCCCGCTATGGCCTTGACATGTATGTGAGGCAAATCGATGGGCTGCTCGATGCCAACCATGTTGCGGAGCCGGTATCGCTCGTGGGCCTTAGCATGGGCGGCGGGGTCGTGGCGGGTTTCACCGCCGCGCATCCAGAAAGGGTCGGCAAGCTCGTAATGCTGGCGCCCGCCGGCTTGATGGACCCGCCTGGGCCGATGCGCATCATCATGGCAGATGGCTTCGCCGAGTACATCACGCGCGGCTTCGGCGACAAGATCGTTTTGGGCGCCTATGCCCGCATGACCACAGGCGACCTGGATGGCCGGCGCCGGCTCTACGCCGGATACGAATTGCACATGCAATACAAAGGCTATCGCCGCGCGGTTTTGCAGTCGATTCGCAATTTTCCTTTATCGGGCATGGAAGAAGAGTACCGGGCGGTGGGCGCCCAAGACCGCGAGGTGCTGCTCATTTGGGGCAGCGGCGATTCCGTTGTCCCCTATCGCCATCATGAAGAGGCGCTTTCGTTGAAGCCGAACGCCGAACTTGCCACATTGCCAGGGGCAGGGCATCAGATGAACATGACGCGGGCGGATCAGGTGAACCAGATCCTGATAGCGTTCTTGCACGAAACCGAAGCGCTTCAGGTATCGCGCAAGAACAAGTAGGCCGCACCGAGATGGCCCCCGCCTATGCCAATCGGAATGGCGGCAAGCTGCAGGACCAGCCAGCCAGCGTCGAACGCGGCATCCATAAAGAGAGTGACAGCCAGTATGCCAAGCAGTGCGAGCGGCAAGACGATCGCATTGGGCAGCCAGTGGGGCTCGGGAGCTGTGGCCGTTGCCGCGAAGCCCGCGAAGAGACTTGGCAGCAGCATCACCACAAACGCCGTCAAGACGAGCACCGGCGCCTCGGCCAGAACGTCCAAGGCCGACGCAGCCCTGTCGTTCATCATGATTTCAGTTGCCAGCATCTCGTGGGCATAGGGCCGGTTGATGGACGTGATGAGCAGCAACGCCAGCACGCCATAGCCAATGCTTAACGAGCGCTTCAGCCAGATGTTCTGCAGCATGGTTGCCGCCTCCCGCATCCTTTGCCTCAGTATAGCGGGCATTCCCGCCCGTCCCCTATACTCTTAAGCAATGACGCCCGCACCGCACCCATCAAGCGAGGCTCCGCTCGTCTCGATCATTACGCCTGCGCACAACTCCGCTGAGTTTCTACACGAAACGTGCGCCAGTGTCATGTCGCAGACCTATCCGCATTGGGAATGGCTCATTGCCGATGACGGCTCGACCGATGGCACGCGCGAGATGGCCGAGGCCTTGGCCGCCAATGACCCGCGCGTGCGCGTGCTGCACGTCGAAGGGGGGCCGGGGCTCGCGGCACGCGCCCGCAACGCCGCGATGCGCGAAGCCAAGGGTACGTTGTTTGCCTTTTTGGATGATGACGACCATTGGCGGCCTGAGAAGCTTGCCCGGCAGGTGGCGCATTT
>CAZLBS010000417.1:0-3907 GCA_964557505.1 uncultured Nitrospiraceae bacterium
GCCTATCAGGTCATCGACTTTATCGGGGCGGAATACGCCGAGGCCAAGGAGCAATACCGCTTGGCCTCCCCGATTCATCATCTTGATGCCCTTGATCCGCCGACCTTGACCTTTCACGGCACTATCGACGAGCTCGTTCCCGTGTCCCAGGCCGACACGCTGCACAAGCGGCTCGATACGCTCGGCGTGACCAATTACTACGATCGAATCGAAGGATGGCCGCACTCGATGGACCTCGCCGCCCCCATCAGCGAGCGGATGCTCTATATCGTGAAGCAGTTCCTCAACAAGCATTTGCCGAAGTAGCCCTGGGGGCGCCGTGCAATGCCGAAGGATCATGTTCGTCCCAGGCTTTCGTACCGCCGGATTGTGGCGCATGACTGGCTCGTGCTCTTCGGCGCGCTCGGCATCCCCATAATTTGGATCATTAACATTGCGTTTCCTTATCTGCGCGAAGGCGCTGTCCACACCCCCGAAATCGCCGCGGTGATTACGCTCGCCTGCGGCCTGCTCATCGGTTGGCGCATATGGCGCATCCATTATTTATTCAGCCACGGCATCGAGGCGGCGGGCGTGGTGACGCGGCTCAAAATAGTCCGCGACCGCGGGCGCCTCGAATACACGTTCACGGCCAACAAACGCACCATCCACGCGTGGTTTCCCGTTCACAAAACCAAACGTGTCTTGCAATTGGATCGAGGCGCGGCAATCACCGTGCTATACGACAAGAAGAATCCTCAATTCTGCATCGTTCAAGATCTCTTCGAGCAGACGTCCTGAAGCGCAATAAGCTGCTTGCCGCGGTGCGAAATGCTCTGGGCGGGACGAAGCGCTCACAGAGACACAGGGCCCCCAGTGCGAAGGAGCCACATAAGCCCCCGCGCCTGCCGACTGACCGGGCGGCCTGTGACGGGGCACGATGCCTCGTCCGGGCCTGCTCCGGGCACTATTTGACAGGGTGCAGTGGCCGTGCCGATCCTAAGCGCTTACGTTAGCAAGACGCGTCAAGGCGAAATCGTTGTCTGAGCACAAGTACACATACCGTTTTCCGCGCCCCGCGTTGACGACGGACGCCGTCGTATTTGGCTGGGAGCGCGGGACCGATGCGCTCCAGGTGCTGCTCATTGAGCGAAAGCATGATCCCTTCGCGGGGAGATGGGCCTTTCCCGGCGGCTTTGTCGAGGAGCATGAGCCGCTCGAACAGGGCGCAAGCCGCGAGCTTATGGAAGAGACCAACCTTTCGGGCATCGAATTGGCGCAGTTTCGCGCGTTTGGCGAGCCGGGGCGCGACCCGCGCGGATGGACGGTATCGGTGGCGTTCGTGGCTGTGGTGGACCCCTTGCGTCATGTGGCCACGGGGGGCGATGATGCAGTAGACGCGCGTTGGTTTCCCTTGGCCGACACGCCGCCACTGGCTTTCGACCATGCGGACATCCTGGCGTATGCATTGGATTACGTGGAGCGCCATCCCTGGCAGCCGGCCATGACTCAGGCTCTCGGGGAGCGGTTCGCCAGCCACGAGTTGCACGCTTGGCTGAAGGCACTTCGCAACGCGGGAAACAACAACAGCGTGCTTATCGCGCGGGGCCTGGTTACGCCCAATCCTGGCGAAGATTCGTACCGCTTCGGCCCACGTGCGCACAAAGACGTAGCAAAATACGGGAGCATCGCAAAAATGGACATAACCGAAAACGACGCGCTGATTGTGGTTGATGTGCAAAATGATTTCTGCCCGGGGGGTGCGCTGGCCGTGGCAGAGGGCGACGACGTGATTCCCATCATCAATGACCTGACGCCACGCTTCCCTCATGTGGTGTACACGCGCGACTGGCATCCGCCGGATCATTGCAGCTTCAGCGCCGACCCACAGATGAAGGACATGAGTTGGCCGGTGCATTGCGTGCAAGACACCCAAGGCGCCGAATTCCGTCCGGGGTTGCAGGTACCCCAGGATGCGCACGTGGTGAGCAAAGGGGATGACGCGCAGCGCGAGGCGTACAGCGGTTTCCAGGATAGCGGCCTTGCCGAAGATCTCCGCGGGCGTGGCGTGCGGCGGGTGTTCATCACGGGTCTTGCCACCGACTATTGCGTCAAGAACACCGCGCTCGATGCTTGCAAAGAAGGATTCGAAACCATAGTGCTGGAAGATGCCGTGCGCGGGGTCGATGTGCCGCCGGGCTCCGCCGCCGATGCCCTAGAGGCCATGCGCGAGGCTGGCGCGCAGATCAGGACATCCCCGGAGGTGGCCGCGTGAAGAACAACGGCTGGTTCGATCGCAAAGGGCTTGCCCTGCTGACCGACCTCTATGAACTCACCATGATGGCGGGTTACATGCTCGAGGAGAGGGCCGAACGCCAGGTCTGCTTTGAATACTTCTTCCGCTCGCTTCCGCCGCACAATGGCTTCGCCGTGACTGCCGGGCTCGAACCATTCCTGCAATATGTCGAGAACCTGCGCTTCGAGGAAGACGACCTGCAATACCTGGCGTCGCTCGGTCTGTTCCCACGCCAGTTCATCGAGTATCTGCGCGGCTTCGAGCCTAAGCTCACGGTCCGCGCCATGCCCGAGGGGACGATCGCGTTTCCACACGAGCCCATCCTTCAAATCGAGGGGACGATCTTCGAGGCGCAACTCGTAGAGACCGCACTCCTCAACATCATGAACTATCAAACGCTCATCGCGACCAAGGCGGCGCGTATTTGTCAGGCGGCTGATGGCGAGCCTGTGCTCGAGTTTGGCCTGCGCCGCGCGCACGGGCCCGATGGGGGCATCAGTGGTTCGCGCGCGGCCTACATCGGCGGGTGCTCCAAAACGTCCAATGTACTCGCCGGGAAGATTTACGGCATCCCCGTCGCGGGCACGCATGCGCACAGCTGGGTCATGAGTTTTACCGACGAGCTGGAAGCTTTCCGTGCCTTTGCCCGGCATTTCCCTGAAAAGTGCACGCTCCTCGTCGACACCTACGATACGCTCGAAAGCGGCGTGCCGAATGCAATCACAGTATTCAAAGAACTGATCGAACAGGGCCACAATCCGCGACCGGCGATCCGGCTTGATTCAGGGGATTTGGCCAAGCTCAGCAAGGCGGCCTACCGCATGATGCGCGAAGCCGGATTCGAAGACCCGCTCATTGTCGCGTCCAACGATCTGGAAGAGGATCTCATCGCGGACCTGAAGCGGCAGGGCGCCAAGATCAACGCGTGGGGCGTGGGCACACAGCTCATCACCTCGCACGACTGCCCGGCATTGAGCGGCGTGTACAAACTTGTCTCAGTGTACGATGGCGAAGGCTGGGCTCCCCGCATCAAGATTTCGTCGAATCTTGGCAAGGCGACCGACCCTGGCCGCAAACGGCTGGTGCGCTACTACGACGAAGGCGGCGCACCCGTCGGCGACATGATGCACCTCGTCGGGGAAGATTCGGAGCCGCCCGCCGCGCGCATCGTCGGGAGAGACCGCGTGCAGCCGCACAACCCGCGGGGCATTCGCAATGCCGCGCGCTCCGAAGAATTGCTGCAACTCGTCGTCGAAGACGGACGGCGCGTGGGCGAGCCCGTCACGCTCGAACAGATTCGCCAGCGCGCCGTGGCGTCCATCGGGGCTCTGCCGGAAGAATTTACCCGCCTCCGCAATCCCGAGTTCTACCGCGTCATCCTCAGCAACCGTCTCGGGGATATCAAGGAGAACTTGCTCCAGCGTCCCGAGTTCGTTTAGCTCCGGGGCCCGGCTTTCGAAATGCGGCTCCGCCCGGTTTGCTGTTACCCTATGGCACAACCAACCCTGCGGAGAATTCCATGCGCTTAATACGAATCGGAACGGCGGCCGTGTCGGTCCTGGTCGGCGATTTCGACGGGAACCTGGCGCGGCTTCGCGAGGTGATCGCAGAGGCCAAGCGGGCAGGCGTGCA
>CAZLBS010000418.1:0-3906 GCA_964557505.1 uncultured Nitrospiraceae bacterium
CGACACCAGCCACGCGGAAGGGGGACGCCCGATTATGGGCCAAAGCATCAATTTAATCATCGGCTGTCATTCGCATCAGCCGGTCGGCAATTTCGATTTCGTCTTCGAAGAGGCGTACGAAAAATCGTACAAGCCATATCTCGATGTGCTTGAGAAGTACCCGGCGGTGCACTGTACCTTGCACTACACGGGTCCGTTGTTCGACTGGTGCCTGGAGCACCGCCCCGAGTTCATCGAGCGCTTGCGCGGCATGGTCGAGCGCGGTCAGGTCGAGATCATGGGCGGCGCCTATTACGAGCCGCTCTTGTGCGCCATTCCGGCGCGCGATGCCATCCATCAGATTACGCGCATGAAGGCCTTCTGCCTCGACAAATTCGGCCAAGAGCCGAAAGGCATGTGGCTGACCGAGCGTGTATGGGAGCCCCATATGGCCAGCATTCTTGGCAAGGCCGGGGTCGAGTACACCGCGCTCGATGACGCGCACTTTCTGTGTTCCGGGCTTAAGCCGGAAGACATGTTCGGCTATTACCTGACCGAAGACGAAGGCTACGCCCTGAAGTGCTTCCCGATTCTCGAGCACTTGCGGTACATCATCCCGTTTCATCCGGTGCATGAGACCATAGACTACCTGCGTGCCAACGCCACGGACGATGGATTGAGATGCGCCGTGATCCATGACGACGGCGAGAAGTTCGGCGTCTGGCCGGAAACGTACCGCAGTGTCTACGAGGAGGGCTGGCTCGAGCAGTTCTTCCAAGCCTTGACCGATAACCAAGACTGGATTCACTGCCTGACCTATCAGGAGTACATGGCAAAGGCGGCGGCATCGGGGCGCACCTACATTACCTGCGCGAGCTACGAAGAAATGATGCGCTGGTCGCTGCCGCCTGATGTGCAGCGCCGGCTGACGCAAGTGCGGGAAGAGTCGCAGCATAGCCAGTACAAAGACGACTATAGCCTGTTCTTGCGCACGGGATTTTGGCGCAACTTTCTGGCGCGCTATCCTGAATCGAACAATATTCAGAAGCGCATGTTCACGATTAGCAGCCGCCTCGAACGGCTGCGCGGCCATCCGAATCAGCCGGCCTTCAGCGAAGCCGAGCAACTCCTGCACATGGGCCAATGCAACTGCGCCTATTGGCATGGCGTATTTGGCGGACTATACCTAAATCATTTGAGGACAGCCCTTTACGAGAAACTCATCGCGGCAGATCGCCTGCTGGACCAGATTGAGTATGGCGGCGGGATGCAGGCGCATGTGCGCGAGGAAGACTTCAATGCGGATGGCCTTCCGGAAGTCATCATGACGAACAAGGCCATGTGGGCAGGCATCAGTCCGCATGACGGAGGAACGATTTTCGAGCTGGATTACAAGCCGAAGCCGTTCAACTTCGTGAACACGCTGAGCCGGCGCGATGAGATGTATCATGATGATTTGCGCAGCGGACGGGTCACCGTGGGCGACGACACGGGCGGGGCCAGCATTCACGAGATCGTGCGGGCGAAAGAGGCCGGCCTTGAAAATCTCCTTGTGTATGACCCCTACCGGCGGGTGTCGCTGCGCGATCATGTGTTGCCGGAAGGGGTTGCCACGGAAGACCTGTGGGCGAGCACCTTCACCGGGCGGGCCAATTTGGCAACGGCCTGGTACCGCCATTCCATTGACGGCAGCACCGTTACGCTGGAAACGGAGGCCCCCCTGGATGACGGCGCTGCGGGTACGCTCCATGTCCGAAAGGTACTGAGCATTTCTACGGATGCGCCCGAACTTGAAATCCGCTATACTCTGTGGCGCGATAGGGGGCACGCCCACGAACAGGCGAGTGGGAACGTGCGTTTCGGTGTCGAATTTGCGGTGAATTATCTGACAGGCTCAGCACCTGACCGGTATTTGTTTGTGCCCGGAGTGGAGGGCAGCCAACGCTCCCTTGGGGAGCACGCGCAAGATGAGGCCATGAGCCATATTGTGCTGCAAGACGACTGGCAGAAGCTGGCCTGCAGTCTGCGCATGTCGCGAGAAGCCCATCTTTACCGATTCCCCATCGAAACCGTAAGTTCTTCGGAAGGCGGCCAGGAGCGAACGTACCAAGGTACGGTCCTGATCCCATGCTGGGACTTGGCGTTGCCTTTCGATACCCCGGAAGAAATCGGGATAACCCTTACGCTACAGGACGTGTAGCACTGCCCCGCGGCTGGGCAGATGGACGGCCATGAGCGAAGTACGCGAAGAGATGTATGTTAAGAATGTGCTGGGCTTGCATGCCCGGCCTGCGGCCAGCGTGGTGCAGACCGCCCTCCAATACCAGAGCGATGTCCATGTGGAAATGAATGGGCGGCGCGTCAATGCGAAAAGCATTATGGGCCTGCTCACGCTAGCCGCCGCGCAAGGTTCCGCCTTGACGATCGTCGCCAACGGACCCGACAGTCATGAAGTCGTGACTGCTGTGCGGGCGCTCTTCGATTCGGGATTCGGAGAAGAGTAACGCGTGGAAATCACCCTGAGAGGCATTGGGGTTTCCCCCGGGATTGCCATTGCGCCTGCCGTGACCTTCGGGGTGCGCAGCATCGATATCCCCCAATATCCGGTCGAGGATCCCGACGTCGAATTGGAGCGGCTACAGCAGGCCATTCGGGGTGTCCGGCGTGATCTGGAGGAGTTGCGGGCGCGGGCTGCGGTCAGCATCGGCGAACAGCAAGCCGCCATCTTCGACGCCCATCTGATGATGCTCGAAGACGTCACCATCATGGATGAAGTCGAAACCGAGCTACGTGAACAGAAGATCAACGTCGAATACATCATTAACGACCTCATCAAGCGCTATTCGCAGGTGATGCAATCTCTCGAGGACCCCGTCTTTCGAGAGCGCACGCGGGACCTTGTCGACGTCGGCGAGCGCGTATTGGCCCGCCTCCTGAATATCGAGCGGACGTCGCTCAAGAAGCTGGATGCGCCCAGCATCATCGTCGCCCATGACCTGAGCCCGTCGGATACGGTCAATTTGGACCTCGAGAATACGGCGGGCCTCGCGATCGACCTGGGCGGTCCGACCTCGCATACGGCCATTCTGGCGCGCGCGGTGCAGATCCCTGCTGTTGTCGGACTCCGTGAAGTCGGTTCGCACAGTTATCCCCGCGACACGCTCATTATCGACGGGACGCGCGGGCTGGTGGTGGTGCGTCCCGAAGAGCGCACCATTCAGGAGTACGAAGAGCGCCGCCGGGAAGAGGAAGCCCAGCGTGGCGCCTTGCTTGAGCGCGCTACCGAGAGCCCCGGGACGACGGTCGACGGGCGGCACATTCCCACGTACGCTAACATTGAATTGCCGATCGAACTGGAATACAGCATTCGCGCGCAGGCCCAAGGCATTGGGCTGTTCCGCACCGAATACCTGTTTCTGAACCGGCTAAGCCTGCCCAGTGAAGAAGAGCAATACGAGGCGTATGTCAATTGCGTCCGCCGCATGGAAGGGCGGCCGGTGGTCTTGCGCACGCTGGACATCGGCGGCGATAAGGTAAGCGCTCACATACACAACGAGGCGGAGGCCAATCCGCAACTGGGCTGGCGGGCCATTCGCTTTTGCTTGCAGCGCCCGGAACTCTTTCGGACGCAGCTTCGCGCGCTCATCCGGGCATGCGCGGAGGGCGATGGCCGCATCATGTTTCCTTTGGTCATGGGCATCGAAGAAGTGCGGCAAGCCAAGGAAATCGCCTATGACGTGCAGCGCGAATTGGTCCGGGAGGGCCTAGTCGATGAAAAGCCGCTCTGCCTGGGCATCATGATCGAAGTGCCCTCGGCCGTGGCCGTAGCGGATAGTTTGGCAGAGGAGTGCGACTTCTTCAGCATCGGCACCAACGACCTCATTCAATACACGCTGGCGGTTGACCGGGCCAATGAAAGAGTGGCGC
>CAZLBS010000419.1:0-3896 GCA_964557505.1 uncultured Nitrospiraceae bacterium
AGGCCCATCGGCTGGCGGGCCTGTTCCATGGTCGGAACAACCCCCCCTTTTTTGAAGACTTCGATGAAGGTCGCGGCCGGGGCCATGCAGCCGTAATCGATGACGGTTCCTGCCCAGTCGAATATCGCGGCTTTCAGCGGACCCGCGTAGGTGCGGTGATAGACAAACGCCACCCTCGAGTTCCTTCTTGGTTGGTTGTACGGTGAAAGGGGAATGTGCCGAGCCGGGGCTAGCCCTTGAATGGAATGGTGCCGGAGCGAGGCGGAGGGTCGTCCCCCGGGCTTTGGGCTCCGCGCTGCGTCTCTTCGTACGGCACGGCGGCGCCTTCCGGGATGTCCCACTCGCGGGCCTTGTAGGCCTTCTCGAGGAGCGCGCTGCCCTGTTCGTATTCTTCGATGGTAATGTCGCCAATCACCTGGACGCGCAGCTTGGTGTCGAGATTGATGAAGGCCACGCCCGTGCCTTGAGGCAGCAACTCAGGCACCTCGAGGGTCTTCCATGTTTTGCTCGGGTGTCCGCCAGACCACATGGTGACGACGTAAACGCTACGAAGGCTGTCGGATGGGGCAGCGCTCATTCAGGATGTTTCCCCCCGGTTGCACCAGCGCACCTTCTCGCGCGCTGTTCCGGTGGAAAGTGTAGCGAAAGCGCAGCCGGTCGCGCGAGAACGATGCGCCCCGCCGCCGTCATTCAGAGGGCTGGACATCGAATGCACAGAGGACCCCGCCTTCCGCTTCGTAGCGGGTGGCCATCGGGCGGCAGCAGACTTCGCAGTCCTCGATGTATTGCTGACCGCTCACCGAGCAATCGACGAGCACGGTTATGGGAGCGCCACAATGCGGACAGTCTAGGGCGACTTCTTCTTGCATGAGCGCACGATGCCGGTTGCCCACGGAAACATCAAGTCCGCGGGGCGGCAAAGCCAGTACGAAGGGGCCGTGCGGCTACGAAACTACTTGCGCTTCGAGGCCGTCTTCTTCGGGGCGGCTTTTTTCGCCGAGCCCTTGGCAACTGCCGCCTTCTTGGCTGCGCTCTTCTTTGGAGCCGCCTTTTTGGCTGGAGCCTTCGTCACCGCGGCTTTTTTGGGAGAGGCCTTCTTGGCGGATGCCTTCTTGGCGGGGGCCTTTTTGGCCGTAGCTTTCGCCGCGGCCTTCTTTGCCGGGGCTTTGGCGGCGGCCTTCTTTGCCGCAGCCTTCTTTGCCGGGGCCTTCTTCGCAACCGCTTTCTTGGCTACTGCCTTCTTGGCCGGCGCCTTCTTCGTGGTGGCCTTCGCTGCCGCTTTCTTTGCGGGCGCCTTTGCTGCGGCTTTCTTCGCCGCTGCCTTCTTGGCTGGGGCCTTCTTCACGGCTGCCTTCGCCTTTTTCGCCGGCGCTTTCGCCGCTGCTTTCTTGGCTGAAGCCTTCTTGGCGGCAGGCTTCTTCGCTGCCGGCTTCTTGGCCGCTTTCGTCTTCGTCGCTGGCATGGTCTGCTTCTCCGTTCGCTTGGACACGCCGGCTACCGGCATGCACTCCCTACTTCCGCTGGTCCTCTGGGGCACGGGAGAGAACCGGCGTGGAATCCGTTCCGGCCCTGCTGCTCCCGTGTATTGCCAGCCGCGGACGGGTTGATGTGCCCAATCACGCGGTCCCCTAGCCGATTCGGTTGGCGCCGCGTCCTAGTCGCGACACGCCTGCTGCCGTGGCTATTGCGGTGCCTGACCATGCAGCACGCACGACCACTGCACCTAGGTGTACCATGGGGGGATTCGTTTGTCAAGTGTTTTCTATCCTTTTCCGCGTTTTTCGGCGAATTCGGGGACTGGCTGCGGATGGAGGCTCCGAGGTAAGCGTGATTTGACAGGCGTTGGGGGGATGGCATAGCGTTATACCGCTGAAGAATTTTCAGGGTCATGGCGAAGTGAACACAAATCAAACAAAAGCAGCACGGCATCGCGTAGCCACGCGTGCCCGTGCGGGGCGGATTCACTGCTTGGCAGGCGAACTGGACGCGCTGTACGCGCACTTCAATGCCCGGCAATTCGTTTCGCCGGACCCGTTGGAATGCGTGCTGGGTTATGAAGACCCACGCGAGCAGGAGATTGCAGGGGTTATCGCGGCGGCGTTCGCGTTTGGCGCCGTGGGACAAATCGTCGCGGCGACGGAGCGCGTGCTCGGGGTGCTTCCACTTCCCTTGACGGCTCTTGCCGGGGCCGGCGAGGCTATGCTCCGGGAGCGGCTCGAAGGCTTTCGCTACCGCTTCGTTTCGGACCATGATGCCGTGGAGTTTTTGTTGGGGCTGCGGGGCGTGCTTCGTGAATGCGGCACGCTGGAACGCTGCTTCCTGGAGGGCGGGGCAGAAGATGGCGGCCATGTGCTGCGCTCATTGACGCGCTTCGTTCATGCAATCCGCATGCATGCGCCGCCCAGGACTGCCGTGCGGGAGAACTACCTCTTGGCAGACCCTGCCCGCGGCAGCGCCTGCAAGCGTTGGCACTTGTACTTGCGCTGGATGGTGCGGCGCGACGCGGTTGATCCTGGCCCATGGCAAGGCGTCTCGCCAGCCCGGCTCATCATGCCAATGGATACGCATAGCCATCGCCTGGCCCGCCTGCTTGGCATGACCGCGCGTCAACAAGCGGACCAGCGGACGGCCTTGGAAGTAACGGAAGCCTTTCGCGTGATTTGTCCGAACGACCCGGTGCG
This sequence comes from uncultured Nitrospiraceae bacterium, assembly GCA_964557505.1. Classification (GTDB taxonomy): domain Bacteria; phylum Hydrogenedentota; class Hydrogenedentia; order Hydrogenedentales; family CAZLBS01; genus CAZLBS01. Next base: position 2,682 of record CAZLBS010000419.1, read on the forward strand.
GTACGACTTCGCCCTGACGCGCCTGGGGATTCGCCCGGAAGAATCGTACGACGGTTTCCTCGAGCGTTGCCGCGCGCGGCAGGCCCTGCGGCGCGGAGCAACCCAGGCAGCTTAGCAACGGCCGCGCCTGGTGTGGGGCTGGGCAGCCGGTCGAACAACACTTTGGCACGCAGGCGCAGGTGCGCCTATCGATAACGTGAACTTCGGACCATGTCCTACGTGGAAGGATAGCGCTGCGTCCTGCTGGGGCAGCGCCGCAACAAGAACTGGAGGATTGACCCAATGGAGTCGCTCGTCACGAAACCCGCGCCGGAATTCAAGGCGCAGGTCGTCATGCCCAACAACGAAATTGCGGAGAAGACGCTCTCCGAACTGCGGGGCAACCGCTACGCGATCGTGTTCTTCTATCCACTCGACTTTACGTTCGTTTGCCCCTCTGAAATCGTGGCCTTCGACAAGAAGGTCGAGGCGTTCAACAAGCTGAATTGCGCCGTCATCGGCATTTCGGTGGATTCGCAATACACGCACTTGGCTTGGAAGAACACCCCGCGGGACAAGGGCGGCATCGGCAATGTGCAGTTTCCGCTCGTCGCAGACCTGACCAAGAAGATTGCGGCGGATTACGGCGTGCTGCTGACGGAAGGCGGCGTCGCGTTGCGTGGACTGTTCCTGCTCGACAAGACCGGGGTCGTGCGCCATGCCATCGTCAACGACCTGCCGCTTGGCCGCAATGTGGACGAGGCCTTGCGCATGCTCGAGGCATTGCAATTCACTGAAACACACGGCGAAGTCTGCCCGGCCAACTGGAAAGAGGGCGGGGAAGGCATGAAGCCGACGACCGAAGGCGTCGCCAGTTATCTGGCTGCACACGCATAAGCGTTGCCTTAGGGGAGCTGTTTAGGCGGGCGGACGTTTGCGTTGATAGGGCGTCCGCCCGCTTTGCATGTTTCCGGACACGCTGCCTGAGTTGGAGCCCGTCTTCCTGACATGCGGCAGAGCGGGCGCAAATTGTGCAGGCGTTCCCGGCGCGCTACACTAAGCCGTCGCGCATGCGGCGCGCTATCGTGACCTGTCCTTCAGAGCCGAGGCTTGCCTGGTCCACCATGCAAACGCTGTTTTCCCGCTTATTGCCCTCGACGCCCTTTGCCATCTTGCTGCTGCTCTTGGTGGCGGCCGGGGTCGTGACCTTCGCCGGCCGCCGGCGCGGCTTCGGCC
>CAZLBS010000420.1:0-3885 GCA_964557505.1 uncultured Nitrospiraceae bacterium
GCAACGCCATCAATTGCGGATTATAGGAGAGTTCACATTCATCCTCGCTGATGTACTTGCGCACTTCATCAGGATGAACGATGGCTTCCGACTTGAAGACGACCGCCGGGCAGACCATGTTCTTGATGGCATTGAAGGCCTGCACCACAATGTGCGCCTCGGGCAGGTTCTGACAGCCCGTGCCGAGCCGCTTCCATATGAAGGCCACGGCGTCGAGCCGCAAGACTTCCACCCCGCGGTTTGCCAGAAACAGCATCTCCTCCATCATGCGGTTGAAGAGCACGGGATTCTCGTAATTCAGGTCCCACTGATACGTATGAAAGGTCGTCCAAATCCAGCGCTTGATGCGGTTGTTGTACGTAAAGCAACCGGGCAATTCATCTGGAAAGACGGCGCGAATGCTCTTCTCGTAGGCATCGGGCAATTCACGCGAGGGGAACATTCGGTAATACTCTTGATACTCGGTATCGCCCTCGAGGGCGCGGCGTGCCCATTCGTGTTCATCGGACGTGTGATTGAACACAAAGTCCACGACGAGCGAAATGCCGCGGAGCCGCAACTCGGTCGCCAGCTGCTCGAAGTCGTCCATGCTGCCGATGTTGCCATTCAACTCGCGGTAGCTGCTCACCGCATAGCCGCCGTCATTGTCGCCCTCGGGCGACTTGAACATCGGCATGAGATGCAAATACGTGATGCCCATTTCCGACAGATAGGGAATGTGCTCCATCAACCCCTTCAAATCGCCGGCAAACAAATCGACATAGCACATGGCCCCGACCATCCGGTGCGATTGGAACCAACGGGGGTCGGCCTCGCGCAGGCCGTCGAGCGCCTTCAACTCCGCTGGGCGCTCGATCCACATCTGCGTGGCGGTCGTCAAGATGTTTTCAAGATGAAAGAAGAAATCGTACTGGGCGCCGTAGAGGCGGTGCAGGCACTGGAAAAGCCGCTCGAAGTTGCTTTCCATGCGTTGGACGAACCACGCCCATTCCTCTGCTTCCACCTCTGGGGCAAAGCGGGCTTCGAGGCGCGGCAGCAACCGCTTAAAGCTCTGGGAACTGGCGCGCTCCAGCCAGCTCATATCTGCAAGGGCACTTTCGGGCATAGCAAGACGGTCTCTAAGTTCGATCTGCCAGGTTGCGGTGGGCATCAAGAATCCGGCACGGGAAAGAAATTGGTACCCAGGCGTAAGAAACTGCCCGGCAAAGACATCCGCCGCCGCACCGCAGCACTTACAATAGCGGCACGGGCGCGTTAGATACAAACCGCCCCTGGGCGGCGTTTATCTGGAGCATGATGGCGGACGCGTGTCGATGTGGAAGCCCAACCGAAGCCCGCCCCGATGCGGGCTCCGGTTGGCAGGAGGGGATTTGGATGGCTTCTGTTTGGGCTTCCACGATGTGGCCGCGCAACGCACGCGGTCACATCTACCGCACCGGCACGTCGTCGCCGGGTTTGGGTCGTTTAGGGGCCGGGTTGAACCCGGCCGGCCGGGGCTGACCGCCGCGCAGCGCCGTGAGGCGCGCCGCACAGCCGGGGCATATGCGGGGATTGGTCACGCTGTAGCTGTGGTACATGCCAAGGAGCATCATTGTGCGCATCGTCCGCTTGGCTTCTTCGCGATTGGGCTGCTGCATCGTGTCTTCCTCTTTCCCATATGCCCGGGTGGTTGGCTTCCCGGCCCCGCCGCGGCAGCGCCCCGCTGCCTCTACTACCCCCTGTCGCAGCCCCTGTGCCAAAGACTGTCAAAGACCAAAAAATGTATGCCTTTCGATGTAAATCATTTGATTGCAATATTTTACACTTAGCCGCTCAGAGAGGGGCGGGAGCGCGCGGCTGTCTATCTGACAGCTCGGGGCTTGCGATTGATCCAATGTCTGGATAGCATCTGGAATTCGCTGGATCATGTTGGCATGATGGTTGGATAGCGCCGGACAATGTAGGTGTGGGGTGCCGATGCGAAAATCGATCACGCTGTATTTGGGGCCAAAGCGGGTGGCATGGCGCACGTTTAAGGGTGGCGCGAAACCCCTCTCAGTTCGTATCGGACGCGGACGTGAAGCCGATTTGGTCGTGCCTGGAAGCGTCGGCGAAGAAGAAGTGCGGAGCGTTTCCCGGGTGCACGCGCGCCTGTTTTCGCGCGACGGCAATTATTGGATCGAAGATCTCAATTCCTCGAATTTCACCATGCTGAATGGGCGCTTAGTGTTCGGTCCCGAAGTGGTGCCGGTCCCGTCTGAAATCCAGATGGGGGCCTGTGTGCTGTACATCGAACCGGGGCCTGCGCCGGGCGACCGGGCCGTGGCCGATGGGTCCGGGTCCAATGCCCTTGCGCAGACGCATTCGCTGGCGCGGGTGCAGCGCGACTCGAGCATGCGCATGTGGAATGAACTGCGCGAGCAGATGGCCTGGGTCGAGGTGCTGCGGCGCCTGGTCACCCTGCTGGGCGCCCATCAGCGTGCGGAAGATTTGCAGGGTGCGGTCGAGGCGCTGCTGGCCGGCTATCTGGGAGCCGGCGAAGTGGAGTTGTATCCCCGGGTGGCATCAGACCGGGCAGGGGCGATTCTGGGTCCGCTCGGCTTCTCACCGGAGACATACCGTGATTGGCTGCAACGGTCGATAGAGATTGGCGGCCACCTCAGTGCGCACCGCGTAGCCTCGCCGGGGGCCCGGGTGACGGCATGGCTCGCCCCGCTGCCAGCCCCCTCGGCAGGGCCGCCGGGCGTTGCCGTGGTCGCAGCCAAAACGCACGACCGCGCACAACGCCTGTACGACGAAGACGACGACGCCTTGATGATGCTGGTGACCGGTTTGCTGCAGCCGCATCTGGAAGCGTTGGAGCAGCTCGAAGCGCATGCAGCCGCTCAGCCGGCCAGCGTGCCGCATGAACCCACCCCAGCGGCGCGGCATCTCGCGGAGCGCGAATGCTTCTGGGGCGAATCGCCTGCAATCGAGCGCTGCCTCTATCTCGCGGAAACAGCGGCCACCCGGTATTTGCGGATGCAACAGGGCCGCAAGCTCTCGACCGTGTTTTTCCTCGGCGAATCGGGGACAGGAAAGACGGCGCTGGCACGCATCATCCACACGCTATCCGACCGCGCCCGCGAGCCATTCCTCGAGCTGAATTGCGCCGCCATCCCCGTGACATTGGCAGAGTCCGAGCTATTCGGCTACGACCGCGGCGCCCACGATAAGGCTTTCACGGCGAAAGAGGGCTACTTCGAGTCGGCCCGGGGCGGCACCTTGTTTTTGGACGAGATCGGCAAGACCACGCCCGAGTTTCAGAGCAAGCTGTTGAAGGTCCTGGATTCGGGCCTGTTCTCCCGCCTGGGCAGCACCAAGCGCCTGATGACGCATTGCAATGTCATCCTCGCCACGGCCGAGGATCCTCAGCAATTGATTGCGGAAGGCAAACTCCTGCGCGAGTTCTGGTATCGCGTGGGCGCGTTCACCATTTCGCTGCCGCCTTTGCGTGAACGTGGGTCGGATTTGTCCGTGCTGATCGAACGGAAGCTGGCAGAGCTTAATGCGGGCCTTCCCGACTCGGCGGACAAGGGCCTCTCGCCGGCCGCACAAGCCGCGCTAGCCGCCTACTCATGGCCGGGCAACATTCGCGAATTGCTGCAAGCGCTCGAGGTGGCCCATGCGGTGTCGCCGCCCGAGACCGGCCTTATCGAGATGGGGCACTTGCCGCCGCATATCGGCATGGCCATTAGCGCGGGAGAACACGGCGGACGCCCCGAGCCCGGCTCGATGGGCGCCATCAATCCAGAACAATCCTGGGACGACACGGTGCAGGCCGTGGAACGGCTGTATCTCTGCACGCTCATTGGATTGTGCGACGGCCACTTGCGCGAGGTAAGCCGCCGGGCTGGAAAGTCGTAT
>CAZLBS010000421.1:0-3878 GCA_964557505.1 uncultured Nitrospiraceae bacterium
ACTTACCTACAGGATGCAATCTCACACCCATACACAACATTTGACAATATCTCCTGAAGTTGACCGCGCAGTTTTATCCCTTAGAAGAGGACATGCCGAGGGAGGCAGTGCTCGAAATCGAGACGCCGTCCGGCTGGCAGCGCTTGGGCAGCGCGCTGATTGAACCGGAAACCAACCTAGCGCTTTTCCTCGTCTCCCCCTGGGACGATCGTCAAGCGGCAAGATTGTTAACATCGCTGCCTTGTCTTGCAATTCGAACCAGGAAGCGCATGGGGGTGATTTGCCCAAGACCGATATCGTCAGGAATCTGCAGAAGCTTGAACCAGACCTGCTGTTTTTCGCGGGCGACCAGGTGTATCACCATCACCGGCACAATGAGGCTTGGCTGAAATTCGGCCGCGATTTCGGCGAAATCATTCGCAACGTGCCCACCGTCTGCATCACCGACGATCACGACGTGGGCCAGGGCAACTTATGGGGCGCCGCTGGAAAGCGCGCCCGGAAAATGTCCGGCGCCGACGGCGGCTACATTAAGCCGATCGCTTATGTGAATAACGCTCAGCGGCAGCAAATGGCGCATCTGCCCAACCCCGTGGACCCGCGTCCGCTCACAGTGGGATCTCCGTGCACTTTACGGCGCTCGAGTGGGGCGGCGTGCGCCTCAATGTGCGTAACAATTAAACGGCAATTGGTGAGAAGATATTGAGTCGATCGTCGCGTGTTATCGTTTAGAATGGAGACCAACCGGGAGCATTGCCATGCAGCAACGAGCATCGTCGAATAGCATCACGGCCTTGGAGCTCGTCGTCATTCCGATAGCCTTGGCGGTACTTGGTCCCGCCCTGCTGCCGCTCATGACACCTTCGCGCCGGGGCATATCCACCCGCGCCTCGTGTCAGAACAACCTCAAGCAACTCGGCCTTATCTGCAACATGTATGCGAAAGAATCCCGCGGCGAGCGCTATCCGCCGCTGAGCCTTCATCCAGACAACTGGATGATGTCGATGCAGGCGGTTTATCCGGAGTACATCAGCGACTTGAGCGTACTGGCGAGTCCGGATGACCTGCGTGAAGTGAGCACGTACTGGCTCCCTGAGGATGCCGAACCAATGCCCGAATGTGTGACAGCATACTCGTATGTCTACATCGGCTTCGCTGTGAACACGTCTGAAATCGGCTTGATCCTGTTTGATTTCGCGGCGGAGGAAGGCTGGGGCGCGCTTTTTGGCGACCGTGACATGCCGGTGATTAACATCGAGATACCGTCGGCGAGCCTTGCCCAACTCTCGGACGCGCACTTGATGCCCTCTGGAAACGCGGTGCCGGGTGACGTGAAGGCATCTATGCCAATCATTTGGAAGCGGCTGCCCAAGCCGTACCAGGGCGAGAAGGCCCTTGGCGGCAACGTGCTCTACATGGATGGCCACGTGGATTGGCTTGCCTACGAGACCGCCTCGCCCTCGGCTGGCTGGCCTATGAATGCCCTGATGGTGGAGACCTATGGCCTGGCACAGCCCAAGCTGCCGCCGCCTTGCCCTGAGCAGCCCCGCTTAGCCTTGCGGTGACGCTGGCGCTAAAGGACAACCCTCATGAAACTAACCAGACTCACCCTATTGGCGCTCTGCATAGTCATTCTCTGGCTCGGCTTTGCCGCGTTCCTATGGTATGGACAGGGTGACACACTGTTTGATCGGCCCTTTCGGCTTGAGCGGCATGACCATGCGCAAGAGCTGCGGCACATCATCATCCAGCAAATCGAGCGCGAGGGTGCACGCCCATACGAAATCCATCCGCTCCGCAAGGGCATCGAGCGATTCTTCGTCGGCAACATCTGAGCGCCTCTGCATAGACACCTGCGCGAGACATTCGTTAAGCTCCACGCTAACTCCGGGCAAACAAGGGGGCTGTCATGATTCGTCTATCTCGCAGTTGGTACATCGGCTTTGCGGCGGCGGCGTTATTGGTCAGCGTCGCGAAGGCGCAAGACCCACTGAAGATTCCGGATGTATCGCCGGAGGAGGTCGTCTGCTTCGCGCTGTACACGGTGCATGACAATACGCTGAAGTTGACCGCGCAGTTTTATCCCTTAGAAGAGGACATGCCGAGGGAGGCAGTGCTCGAAATCGAGACGCCGTCCGGCTGGCAGCGCTTGGGCAGCGCGCTGATTGAACCGGAAACCAACCTAGCGCTTTTCCTCGTCTCCCCCTGGGACGATCGTCAAGCGGCAAGATTGTTAACATCGCTGCCTTGTCTTGCAATTCGAACCAGGAAGCGCATGGGGGTGATTTGCCCAAGACCGATATCGTCAGGAATCTGCAGAAGCTTGAACCAGACCTGCTGTTTTTCGCGGGCGACCAGGTGTATCACCATCACCGGCACAATGAGGCTTGGCTGAAATTCGGCCGCGATTTCGGCGAAATCATTCGCAACGTGCCCACCGTCTGCATCACCGACGATCACGACGTGGGCCAGGGCAACTTATGGGGCGCCGCTGGAAAGCGCGCCCGGAAAATGTCCGGCGCCGACGGCGGCTACATTAAGCCGATCGCTTATGTGAATAACGCTCAGCGGCAGCAAATGGCGCATCTGCCCAACCCCGTGGACCCGCGTCCGCTCGACAGTGGAATCTCCGTGCACTTTACGGCGCTCGATTGGGGCGGCGTGCGCTTTGCCATTCTCGAAGATCGAAAATGGAAGAGTCCGCCCGATGCGCTTCGCCCCGGCGCGGGCATGCGCTCGGACCACGTCGACGACCCGAATTACGATCCGGCATCCCTTGACGATCCAAGCCTTGTGTTGCTCGGCGAACGCCAATTGCGTTTTCTCGAAGCGTGGGGCAACGCGGGCGGCGAAGATGCCATCAACGTCGTCTTATCGCAGACGCCCTTTGCCGGATTGGCCCACCTGCACAACCGGCCAGAGAATCGGCTCTATGCAGATCTCGACAGTAACGGCTGGCCGAAGTCTGGACGCGAGCGGGCAATCAGAGCCATCCGCGAGGCGAATGCCTTCATGATTGCCGGCGACCAGCATCTTGCCACCGTCGTGCAGCATGGCATCGGCGAGTGGGGCGATGCCGGCTGGCAATTCACTGTGCCCGCTATCGCCAATCTGTACTTGCGTTGGTGGAGTCCGCTCGAAGAAGGCCGGAACCGCCGCGAAGGCATGCCCGAATACCTCGGCGATTTCCACGATCCGCTCGGCAACAAAGTCACGATGCACGCCGTGGCCAATCCGGAATTGCGCGAAAACAGCGAGCCCCTCACCGAGCGTGCGGCGGGTCTTGGCATCATTCATATCGATAAGGAAGCACGCACCATTACCATGGAATGCTGGCCGCGCAATGCCGACGTCACCGGGAGCCACAAGTACCAATACCCCGGCTGGCCGATTACCATCGATCTCGACACCCAGCAGCGGATTGCCAACTGATGCAGGCAAACACCCCGTGCGTTGCTCTTTCCGAAGCCGTCCATTTGGCGGTTTAGCCCGCGGCCAACAGCCATGTTTGAAACCTGCGCCAGGGCATAGGGAGACCAGAAGCTTGCCCGCCCATCCAGCCCATCATACAGCGCAGAATGGCGGCCGGCCTGCATTGGACCTGCCTATGCTGGCGGTCTTGCTTGGCGGCAAGTTCATATTGTTCGCAGCGCTAGGCGGACGATATGGCTTTCACGGCGATGAAATGTACTTCATCGACTGCGGGCGCCACGCAGCTTTCGGTTATGTCGACCATCCGCCACTTGTGCCTTGGCTTGCCCGCGTTTCGACAGCGCTATTTGGAGAGAACCTGCATGGCCTGCGGTTGTTTCCAGCGCTCTCCGGCGCCGCGGCAATCGTCCTCGCCGCACTGCTCGCATGCGAATGGGGCGGCGACC
>CAZLBS010000422.1:0-3867 GCA_964557505.1 uncultured Nitrospiraceae bacterium
TGTTTTGCCGGCCAGGCGGGCGATGAAGTCACCATCAGCCTGACGGCCACCAGCCTCATTCTCTTCGTTCAATACACTGCCAACATGTATGACACGTTTCGCATGGTCCGCTGGACAATGGGCGGCTTCGGCACGGTGGGCTTTGGCGATGTGTGGGGACTGCTGCTGCCTTGCGCCGGCGGCACGGCGGCCATGCTCGCGCTCGCGCCGGAGTTGAACCAGTTGCTGACAGGCGGCGAGATCGCGGCCAGCCGCGGCGTACGTGTCGCCGCGGTGCAACGCGCGATCTTTGTGTTGGTGTCCATCATGACGGGTGCGGTCGTTTCGGTGTGCGGGCCGATTGGCTTCGTGGGGCTCATGGCGCCGCACATTTGCCGCGTGATGACCGGGCCGGACCACCGCATACTTGCCCCCGCGGCCGCCATATTCGGCGCTGGGTTCCTCGTGCTGTGCGATACGCTGGCACGCACAATCATTGCCCCGAGCGAGATGCCGGCGGGTATTCTCACCGCGTTGCTAGGCGGGCCGTTCTTCTTGTGGCTCTTGCTGACACGGCCAACCGGGCCGCGTTAGCGGGCGCCCGCTTTCGCGGCTTCGGCGGCGAGGTGTTGCTTCTCCCACGCGATGGCCTCGGCATGCGCCGCGGCATATCCCTTCGCCGCATCCGCATCATTCTTGATGAGAATTAGCCGGGCGGTCTCGATGCGGCCCGCTTCTATGGACACGGCTCCTTCCTGGGCTTCATATGGCAGCGGCTGGATGCCCTCCGGGTCCACCGCGAAGACGGCGTTTGGTTCAACCCACGCCGGCAGCGGCACGGCGACCGTGACGTCTTCATGCGCCGAGAACTTATAGGCAGCCGGGTCGAGTTCGTAGTCGCTGTTGGTCAGCACGGCGATGACCCCGTCCCATGTGGCGAGGGCCACTTTGTCGAGTTTGTCTGGTCCCTCGATCTTGGCATCCAGCTTTTCGGAGCCAAGCCAGTCGTGCCGGGTGACCTTCATTACCCTCCCCCACTCGCGCATAGCCTGTTCGGTATCGGGGAAGCGTTCGGCGATGTCCAGGTTGTAGTTGAACCAGATGATGCCCTTGGCCCCTTGACCGAGGTTGAACATGAGTTGGGCAAGGAGTTCGCTAGGCGTCGGCACGGGGCGTTGCGGGCGTTCGTCCCATCCGTCGATGGCTTGCGACCACACCCAAATGGGCTTCGGCTCGGCGGCGTACTTCAGGTCGCGGGTGTAGTAGCCCGTCTCCTCGAGCCGGGTGCCCCAAATGTGGGGCCACTTGCTGCTGGTCGGCGCGCCGACGCAGTAGTGATCATGAACCGGGATGTCGGCGATTTGCGCGTATTCGAAGAATTTCACATTGCGGCATAGCGTCAGGAGCGTTGGGTGGTCGTTGGTGAAGGCACGCACGGACTCGTGCTGGTAGTTCATGATGTTGGGCGCGATGCTCCAGTCGGGTTCGTCTTTGAGCATCCAGGCCGCAAGCACATCGTGTCCGCCCAGGGCATCGATGCGGCTTTCGCGGATTTTTTCCGTGGTCCAGGTCATGACGCGAAAGCCATACTTAGGGGCGATTTCCTGGGTGAAGGCAGAATCTTTGGGGGCATCGGCAACAAAGAAATCGATGTGGAGGCTTGCCAGGCGGTCGTACCACTCGGGCCGATTGGACCAGCAGCCGATGGGGAACCAATCCTCAAAGGCGCGGCGATGGCTGTAGATGGTGCGGGTTTCCCCATCTTGCGACAGGCCTAGCTTGGCGATGATGAGTTCGGAGCGGTTGTAGGGCCGGGCGAGGCGGGCGCGCGCGATCGCATGACCGTTCCCCTCCATGTGCCCGCCCACCCACTCGATGGACTCGACGGTCATCCCTTCGAATTCAAGCGACTGGATGGCGAGCGGCTCCCCGCTGCGGTTGCGAACATGGACTTCCACATCCTGCATCCCCGGGAGGACTCGGATCAGCGCGACTTGGACGGCGTCTTCGTGCAGTTCGGTGCGCACGAATCCTGTGCTCGCCCAGCCATTGCCAATCCATCCGAAGGAGAATGCCTCGCCTTCGGCGAAGTCCTCGCTGACGGCATTGATCTCGGTCACGCCGAGTTCGCCGGGCGAGAGCGTGTGGTCATAGGTGCGGTCCCAGGCAAGGAAGCCGCCGAGGCGCCAGTGCGATTCGTCCTCTTGATTGGCCCGCCAGAACCGGAGCTGCTCCTGCTCCTCGCTCACGTTGCGGTAGTAGACCGTGATGAACCCGCCCTGATTCGGCCGCTCGTTGGCGACCTCCTGCAGGAACTCGGTCTCATATTTCACCGGCCGGTAGCTGATGTATTCAATTTCGACGGAGCGGCTGCGCTGCTTCGAGAGGTCGATGCCCTTCTGCAGCGTTTGCGCATGCGCTGCACCCACGGCAGCAGCCACGAGCAGTGCGAACAGGGCGTGTTTCATGGCGTGCATTCCATTCATTTATTCTTATCCTGTCGAAGAATGACGGGCACTCGGGCCGCTTATTTCTTGGCCTCCAGCGCAGCGGTTGCCTGGCTGTCTTCGCCGAGGGTTTCGTGCAGCCGGTCTAGCATCTGCAGGCTGGCCTCATGCAACAGCGGGGCAATCTCAGGCTCGCCGGTATAGATCTCGCCGTAGGGAGCGCTGTCGCGGCCGTAGGTATAGGGCTCTTTCTGGTCCCACTGCGATTTGGGCACGATGTAGCCGATCTCGTCCATGGCGAGGTTGAAGTTCATATTAAGTTCGCCATTCATGACCTGACGGAGAGGCGGCACCTCAACCGGTGGAATGGGAAAGTCGGCGCCTTCCGGCGTCTCGATCCCGCCGTCGATGATTTCCGGAAAGATTTCCCCGGGCGTCGTGAGAATCTCGATGCCGCCCACTCGAAGTGCGCTGACTTCGCTCTTGGCCTTTCCGGTGAGCACGCCGCCGTACACGCCGGGATGCACGACGCCGAGAATGATGGCAGCCTTAAACGGCCAGCCCATGGGCGCATAGAAGGTCTGTGCTGACACGGCGACCCGTTGGTCTTGCATGGGGCGCGCACTTTCGCCGCGCAAGGCTTCCGCAGCAAGGATGGCCAAGTTCTCGCCTTGGGCTTGCGCCTTGCCCGCGCTGTCGCGGTCGTGCACTTCTCCAAAGCGATCCTCGATATCCAAGCCGAGCTGCGTCATGAGACCGCCAACAGGCCCGCTGAAATAGACGCAGTGCCCTCCGAAGCCTTCGAAACCTTGGGGGCCCTCGAGGCCGTTTTCCATTGCTTCGCGGAAGTAGTGGCAGAAGTCCGACGTGATGAGCGGGTTTTTGCCGCCGAAGGCTTCCGGGTGCATGCCCCAGGAGGCAAAGGTCCCGATGCTTTCGTCCGTACCCTTTTTCTTGAACCACGCGACCGGCAGCTTGTGGTCCACGACGATCGGCTTGCGGGAGTCGCGCGTGAAGTTTTCTTTGGGGACGTAGGCCTCCGCGACGGTGGCATCCGCGGGTTCGAGATTGTCGACCGCCTCGAGGACGGCGTCGACCGTCTCCTCTGTCAGGTATGTCATGTAGCCTTCGTCGAATCGCGAGCCCCAGAGAAACCAATAGCTCCAGATGCCCATCGTGTCGGGCGCGTTGTGGGTGTGCGTCGCGGCAAAGACCACATGATCGATGTCTGGATTCTTCTCCTCGATCGCCTTGCGCATGGTGATGTAGCGGTCATAGGTGATGCCCACGCTGTCAATGCTGACCAGCGCAACGGTGACCCCATTGTTTCGGAAGGCAATCGCCCGCGACCAAAGCGGGTCGTTGACGCCTTGCGCCGGTCGGTTGATGCCGAACCCGGCTATCCACACGAAGTCAAAGGTCCCGTTATTGTTCCGGTCGG
>CAZLBS010000423.1:0-3864 GCA_964557505.1 uncultured Nitrospiraceae bacterium
GTGGTCTCATTGACTCCGCCCTCTCCAAGAATGGCGCTATGAAACGACCTTGTCCGTATGATGTGGCCTGCGTGCGAGCCGCTTGTTACTCCTTCGTTCTCGCGGCGGGGACTCCCGATGAATGTCCTGCCGCGGCCAAGCCTGCGATTTCGTGTGCGTATGGGTCTCACTGCATGCCCGGCGCCAGGCCGGGATTATGAGGCCGCAAAACACGGGAGCGATCGCGAAGCCACCTGGCTGCAGTTACTCTTTGGGGAAGGAGTGACTTGAGGTAGAGATGGGTGTCTCGCCTCACAACGCCCCCGTGTATTGGCGCAAAGTATGTTATAGTGCGAAGTCTGATCCCGGGGCGAAGAGGAGCGAACTCGCGAAGCCACCTGGCTGCAGTTACTCTTGGGGAAGGAGTGACTTGAGGTAGAGATGGGTGTCTGAACTCCACGAGTTCGCTCCTCCGCGCTCCGGGATATCTGTCTCGCACTGACTGACCTGCCGTCTGTCCTCCGTGTAAACCTGTTTGACTCTAGGGGCGGCTGCCCTTACGCGCCGCCCGCGACGGCCGAAACCTGCATCGTGGTCAGCAACGAATCGCGCGTACCGGTCGACCAATCCGGCACAAGCCGGACGTTGAAGACTTGCGGCATGTCGCTGATGTCGTCCGGCACTGGGACGCTGTATTCATTGATGCCCCGCCGGACGAACACCGATGGGTCGATGCGGTGCTTGAAAATCGGGCTGTTCTGATTGTTGTTGACATATACGTCGACGGCGCAGTGCCCGCTCACACGCGTGTTGGGCGTCCAGCGAATGCGAATGCTGCGAACGCGTTGCTCGCTGCCGAGGTGCGAAGCATCCAGCATGTTGACCTCGACCCCGTTGATCTCAACGGATTCCGCAGGCAGAGCCACTTGGCTGATGTAGAGCTCTTCTGCCGCCGGATCTGGAATGATGCTGTTTGCCCAGGCCAATAGCTGCGTGCGAAACGCTTGCGGCGTACTCGGTTTGCCTTGGGCGACGACAATGCTTTGTTCGCCTTCCTTCAGCACTTGCCAACCGGCCTCATTCTCGACCTTGACCTCGCCCTTTCCGACGCTCACGGAAAGCATGTCGCCAGAAAGCGCGACCTCGAACTGCGTTCCAAAGACCGTAATGTCGGCCTGCTGCGTTTCTACGCGAAAGAGGCGGCTGTGACGCCCGACGTCGAAGTAGGCTTTGCCCTTCACCAGGCGCATGTGCCGCGCGCCCTTCACCTCAAGCCGTGTATTGGCCGACAGTTTTGCGGAGGAATTCGAAGCGACGCGGATCATGCAGTGCCCCGCCGGGCCTGTCTCAACAATGTCGCCGCGTTCGACGAAGTCGCGGGCCGCGGCTTCCGAACGCTCGAGCGATTCACTGCTCACGTGATGGGCAGGGGCCTTCACTGCGGCCACCACCCCGACCGTGTCGAGGCCAGCCGAGGCCCCGGGCCAGTTCAACTGCAGCACGAGCGCCATCGCGATGATGAGGCTCGCGGCGACAGCGGGCATCCAACGCATGGCCCGCTGGAAGCGGCCTTCCGAATGCTTCGCCCGGTAGTTCACGGCCTGCAATTCGACCGTCCGGCGGTCCATTTCCGGCAAATTATCCATCACGCGCTGGCGCAGCGACCCCTGCATGCGGTACTCCTGCAACGTGTCGTAGAGCCGCACGCATGTGCGCTTGTGCTGCTTCAGCACCGCCGCGTTCTCCGGCGATTCTTCGCAGCGCTGTTCGACGGCGGCCCGCTCGGCCGGACTCACCTCGTCGTCCAAGTAGGCCTGAAACATCATTTGGATTTGCGATTCGCGTCCCACTGGGACTCCCCTTTCGCGTCCGCTTCCGCCCGCGCCAGCGTGCGGCGCAATTGCGTCATTGCCCGCTGGAGCACCCCTCGTACTTCCTCTTTCGACTGCCCCGTAAATGCCGCTATTTCTGCGTAACTCAAATCCTGCAAATACCTTAGAATGACGGTGAGCCGGTAGCGTTCGGGCAGGCTGTCGATGGCGCGCTGCACTTCATCGAAGCGCTCCTCGCGTTCTGCCGAATCAATAGGCCCAAGCCGAATATCCTCCACATTCGCCGTTCGCCGGTAGGGCAGCGGCGTTTCCGAACTGATCCGCTTGCCGTGCTTCCGCAGCCAATTGGCTGCCGTCCTACATGTCACCTCGCGCAACCAAGGCGCGAACCGGCTCGTATCCCGCAAGGTCGGCAGGCTCCGGTAGGCTGCGAAGAACGCCTCTTGCGCGACATCTTCCGCCGAACCGTGCCGGCCGATATAGTAGAAAGCCGTCGCATACACGGCTTGCTCGTATCGTTCTACCAGTTGCCCAAACGCCTCCGTGTCGCCGTTCACGCACAGCGACACCAATTCCGCATCGGACATCTGTTGCAAAGGACGGCGCACTAGCCTTCCCCGTGCTGCGGCCCATCGCCGTGGCGATGAACGCTCTACCTCAATTCGATGCCGGTCCAAACAAGCCCTTCGGCTTCGTTTCGCCCCTAAAGTGGCAGCTAGGTCGCCGAATCGCACAATCCGTTCTATTGTGGAACGTTCTGAATCTAGGTTGCGCTAAAGGGATGCGGGGGAGAGGGCGATCCAGGATTCGGTGGCCTCGCGTGGACTAACCCCAGCCGCTTCAAGGGGCGCCAGCACGTCTTCCTTGTGCCGCGGCACATAGTAGTTGAGACAAGTTCCGGCGCCCTTAATCATGAAGCCGTCTGCCGCGCCCAAGACTAACGCCGCACACCCCTTGGCAATCGGCAGTGTCGTGCCGCCAGCTGAAATCCATATGTTCCCGGAGAGGCAAAGCACCAAGTGGAAGCTGGCGCCATTGGCCTCGTGCGCATACTGGCGCTCAACCACGAGCTTCTCAGCCGCGAAGTAGGGGCACGCCGACAATAAGTGGCGCGTGGCCTCTGCCTGTTGCGAGAGGCAAAGCGGCTGCCTCAATGTCGCCCAGGCCTCATCCAGCCGCACCGCCTCCATCGCCTTCTCTATGTGCAGGGTGCGCGGCTGTCCCCGCTTGTCCATCCGCCCGAAATCATAAACCCGGTAGGTCAAGTCGCTGTTTTGCTGAATTTCCGCCAGCGTAATGCCCGCGCCAATGGCGTGAACGGTCCCAGAGGGAACAAACACCGAGTCGCCCGCGCGTGCCGCGATGCGCATGAAGCTCTCTTCCAAGGCCGCGGCATTGCCCTCGGAGGCGTCGCGCAGTACATGAGGACTTGTCCCTGGCCGCAATCCGCCAATCAACTCGCTGCCCGGCAAACTCTCCAAGATGTGCCACATCTCGGTTTTGCCCGTGTCCGGCTCGCCGAGCCGTTTGGCGGTGGCGTCGTCGGGGTGCACCTGAACGGACAACATCTTGCTCGTGTCCAGCAGTTTCAGCAATAGGGGGAACCGGCCGTGCATGGTCAGCCGGGCATGACTGCCAAGCACCCGCTCCGGGTCTTCTTCGAGCAGACTCCGCAAGCTGCGCCCCGCGAGCGGCCCCTGGTCGACCACGCTTTCGTGATGCACATGATCGCTGATGAGCCAGGCTTCGCCGATGATGCGGTCTGCCGGCACGCTTTCCCCGTGCCATGCGCGCAGCCGGGAGCCCCCCCAGAGCCGTTCGAAGTAGGCAGGGGCGAATGTCATTATCTGGGGCCATTCCGCGGAAGTCATGGTGTCGCGGGCGGCTCGTTTGCCGCCGGGCGTGCTCCTTTCATTTGGGCCAAAACGATGCCGTTGCGCGCGTACAAGACGTCGTAGAGGACGCCATGCGCGGCGAGCATCTCTAGTTCTGGCTGTTTCGTCAGCACGACATCCCCCGCGTTCAAGTTGTTTTCGGGCACCGGTTGGCCGCG
>CAZLBS010000424.1:0-3856 GCA_964557505.1 uncultured Nitrospiraceae bacterium
CACCGGACACGCGTCGATGGCGGGGAGCATTTGCAGGCTGCCTTGACGGCGCACGGCGGACGTGTATTGCTGGCCTTCTGGCATGAAATGCTGGGCATGGCCCTCGCGCACTATGCCGGCTCCGGCTATCACACGCTGACCAGCTATAGTTACGATGGGGAACTCATTGCACGCATTGTGCACTTGTCGGGAATGGAGGCGGTGCGCGGTTCGTCGTCTCGTGGCGGGCGCGAGGGGCTGGCAGGCATGGCCGAGGCCGTTCGCCAGGGCGCTGGACTCGGCCTTACGCTCGACGGACCCAAAGGGCCGCGGCGGGTCTCGAAAGCCGGCATTGCCCTGCTGGCGCATCGCACAGGCGTGCCCATTTTGCCGAATGCCTTCATGGCCGCACCTGCCTGGCGCATGAAATCGTGGGACGCGTTCTGCTTTCCGAAACCCTTCGCGCGCATTGTATGCGCATACGCCGAGCCCATCCCGCCCCCTCGAGACGGGACGGAGGCAAACATTGAAGCCGTCCGGCTTAAGTGCGAACAGGCGCTGAACACGCTGACCCTACGCATCGAAGAGGAACTGGGCGTGGCCGCGCAAGACCCTTCAGCCGAGGACGAGTCCTGAGTGCGCCGCGTGACGCCGGAGTTGACCGCAAGCCGCATTGATGTCTTGTCCACGCTCTTTGCGCAATGTCGCCTTCAGTCCGCGCTGAGTGATGTATGCGGCAAAGGCTTCGCACTTCTTCCGCGGCGGCGTGCGATAGGGCAGCCCTTCCACTGGATTATAGGGAATCAAATTCACAAAGGCCTTGAGCGGCCCGGCAAGGTCGAGCAATTCGCGGGCGTCTTCGATGCGGTCGTTCACGTCTTCCAACAGCGTCCATTCAAATGTGACCTGCCGGTCCGTTTCCCTGATGTATGCCTCGATCGCAGGCATCAAGCGTTCAAGCGGATACTTCTTGTTGAGCGGGATGAGCTGGTTCCGAAGCGTATTGTTCGCGGCATGCAGCGACACGCTCAAACGCACTTGCCATGGCTCAGCGGCAAATTGCTCGATTCCAGGCACTTCGCCCACGGTCGACACCGTAATGCGCCGGGCCCCTATGTTGAGCCCGCGCTTATGCATCAGCATCCGGACGCTCTGGCGCACTGCGTCATAATTGCGCATCGGTTCGCCCATGCCCATGTAGACGATGTTCGGCGTTTTGCCATGCAGCCCATTGTCATGAATCAGACGGATAGCCTGCTCGGCAATCTCACCCGGCGAGAGGTGGCGCGTGTAGCCGCTCATGCCCGTGGCGCAGAAGCTGCATTTCACCGCGCAGCCCACTTGGCTGGAGAGGCAAAGCGTCGCGCGGTCGCGATCGCGAATCAAGACAGCCTCGACGGTCTCGCCATCATGCAGTTGAAACAGCATCTTGCGCGTGCCATGCGAGCGGGGCGAGTCGGACGTGTGCCGCGCAGTCAGTTGTGCCCCCCGGCATGAAGCAGCCAGCCGCGCCCGCAGCTCTTTCGACAAATTTGTCATCGCGTTGAAATCGTGTTGCCCCTTCCCGTGCAGCCATTCGAAGAGTTGCAAGCCCTGATAAGGCTTTAGGTCCAGGCGTTCCGCGAGTTCGTTCGGCAAGAAATCTGTCAACGCCGTCGGCTGGGATGCGATTGTTGGAGCGGAATCAGCGTGCGTCATATTCAAGTCCTGGAACGGTAAAGCTGTCCTCGGGCAACGGCTCGTTCACGGTGGGCGTGCGGTTCAGACGGCATTCAATGGACGCAGCAGGTTCGCCGAAAAAGGCGCCGCGCAGCTCCACAGGAAAGAGGATGCCGCTTACGTCTTCGTAGGCAGCATAAACGGATTCAGCGAGCAACGTCTGGACGGCCCCATCATTGGTATACAGCCGGCTTTCGCGCAATACCCACGGCGGCCCGGACACGACGATCTCCCGTACATATTCGGAGCGCTCCAGTTGCATCGTGATGGTGCCGTCTGCCGCATCATAAGGCGATACCACGCGCGCTTCCCCCGAGGCTTGAAGCCAGTCTTCGGGGAAGAAGAGTTCGCGCACAATATCGGCTGGGCTCACCGCCATATCCTCCCCATAGGTACGCAGGCCCTCCTCCCACAGGGCTTCGTGGCGTTCTCCCGGCGCCCCATAGAGCATGTAGGCATCGCCGCCATCGGCCCGCAAGCGCAAGGCGAGCGTCCCCGAGGCGCGGTGCCGTGCATCAATGGCAAGCTTGTCGGGGGCTTCGTACCGCACAAATCCGCGCCCGGCAAATGCCGCCGCAGATGCTTCGCTGCGGAAGACGAATACGCCACGCGCCTCGAACTGTTCGAGCGCTTGCTGCCGCTCAGCAAGTCCGCGCAGCACAGCCTCAGCGCTCGCATCTTCAACGGGCTGAAGCGTTGCCGATGGCGCGGGTTCGATCGCCGTGCCGCCGCGGACGCAACCGGCGTGCAAAAGGACCAGCATGGCCGCTGGCACGGCATATCGAACGAGAAACAAAAAGGGCTTGTTATGCACGATAAGCATTTGCTAGACTTTCGGTTCGTTTGAGCCCAAGGATACAGCAGGCGATTGGCCTGAATCGAGAGCACAACCATGGCACGCGTTTGCGACTACAGTAAAAAACGCCCGACTGTCGGGAAAAAGATCGTCCGCCGCGGTAAGGCGAAGAAATCGGGCGGTATCGGCCAGAACGTCACCGGCATTTCGAAGCGCCGCTGGAAGCCGAATCTGCAGAAGATTCGCATCATCGATGAAAACGGCACGGTGCGCCGCGTGAAGGTATGCGCCCGCTACATTCGCGCGGGCAAGTTTACCAAGGCTACGCGCGGAGCGAATAGCGGCGCCAAGAGCTAGAGCTGCCCGCTGGCGCGAAGGCCCCTGAGCCCTTCACCCCCCTTGAAGGGCTTCCACTCGAAATTGCATTTGCCGGTCGATGATCATGTGCGGTTGCAACTCAAAGCCGTCATACGGCATGTCGACCAAGTAATCCACAAAGGGCCGTACCGGTCCGTTGTACTGCACATGCATCCCCGCTTCTTTGCCCCCTCGGAAAAGCACCTCTGCCGATTCCACCATGGGAAAGGCCCGGACCGTTTCCAGCAGGTCGGCCAACTGCGAGGCTGATGCCCCGCCATTCAGAGTAATGTGCACGGTTTCTGGCTGCAGTTGAGCGCGCGCCGCGGCAACGGAGGCAGCCAAGGCGACGCCTGGGGCAAGCCGCCCGCATGCTTGCGCGACGGCAGCATCCAACGCACTATCCGGCTCGCCGCTGTAGACAACGGATTCATGCGAAAACCGGGTCACGGGCGCGGCCCCGTTCGCGCTAGGCCCTGCCACAAAGACCTCTGCGGCGCATTTGCCAGCATGCGCCAGACCGGTAGGCGTGGTGGGGCGCGAGGCCCGCAGCCCACGCACGAGGATAAGGGCATCCACGCCGTTCTCGTATGCCAAGCGGGCGGCATATTGCTCCGCGTGCTGCAACCGGCCCGCCAGCGCTTCTTCGGAATAGCGCGCCCGCAATGCCTCAGCACTGACGATGGAGAATCCCGCGCGCTCGAGCGGGTCCCGCAGCGCTTCCAAGGCCTCCCCTTCGGTCAAGAGACGCGGCAGACTGGCTTCTGCCGCTTCCGCGTCCGATATCGCGATCAGCACCATGGCCGACGGTGTGCGCTCGCCTGCCGCAAGCAGTACCTTGGCGGCGTCGCGTGCAAGGGCAGGCAAGTCTGCCATCGCGCGTACGCGCACCTTCGTATCGCCGCCCGCGGCGGAATGGTCGACGATCCGGCGCGAAATCAAATACTTCTCGGGGTGCTCCAATAGCGCTTCGAGGGGCGTGAGCGTATCGCGGCGGCCGACCGT
>CAZLBS010000425.1:0-3844 GCA_964557505.1 uncultured Nitrospiraceae bacterium
GGCTGAATCCTGCTTACGCGGCGCGATACCGGCGCATGGCGGCTTGGTTCCCGCCCGTGCGGGAAGCGATCACCGCGGCAGCCGCGCAAAGCGAAGAAGACGCAGGCCGCTTTCGAGACCTGGGCATTCCTGCAAAGCGCATCTTGGTCACGGGCAATGTGAAATTCGATGCGGCAAAAAAACCAGACCCGGCGCGCCTCAATCCGCTTCGCCGTGCGCTCGGCCTGCCATCAGAAGGGGGCCTAACCGTAGTCTTTGGAAGCCTCCGTCCGGGCGAAGAGGCGCTCGCGCGGGCGTGCTACGATCGGCTCGCAGCCGCTTTTCCTGGGGTCACGCTCGTTCTGGCGCCGCGCCACATGGAGAACGTGCCCGCTGTGCGCCAGGCCGTTGCCAACGTTTCGCACGCATTGCGAAGCGAAGGCCCCATTCAGAGCGGCGGTCAGGCGCGCGCCGTCATTCTTGACACCCACGGCGAATTGGCAGACTGCTATAGCTTGGCAGATGCGGCAATTATTGGCGGCAGTTTTGACGCGCGCTACCGGGGGCACAATCCAATCGAGCCCGCGGCGGCAGGTGCTCCCGTGTTTTTCGGGCCGCACATGGACAGCTTCCGGGATGTTGCGAAACAGCTCGTTGACGCAGGCGCGGCCCGGCAGATTCAAGCGGCGGACTTGCCGGAGATGCTGGCATACGTGCTCGGCGACAGTGCGGCTCGGCGGGCGATGGGCGAAGCGGGTCAGCGGCTCGTCTCACAAAACCGGGGGGCAGCGGAGCGAACCGCCAGGCTCATTCGGCGCTATGCGCGTCCGGCTGCCTAGTGCCTGTCTCGGGGAGCGGCTGCTCAGTCGCTGACGGGGCAGCCATCTCTCCTGCGGATTCTTCGAGTTCAAGCAGTCCTGCCAGCGGCAGCGGCGCATCCTGGCTGGCGGCCTTGAAGAGCATCCCAGTGCCGCCCGGAATGGTGACGACAAAGGAGCCGTTTTCGAGCGGCACAGGCTTTTCGAAGGCGGTGTGCCGATCGTAGACGATGGCATGGCCGTAGCCGTCTTCAAGGTGGATGCGAAACGTGGCCGCCTGCGTGAGGGCGCTCCGCATGGCGCCATGGCGCCGGTTGACCACGAGCACCCAATGCTCGGCCGAAGCATCTTCAAACGAAGCCACAATCGTGTCTGGGCCATTGATGTGCGTGACGGGGCAGGGGGCCGCCCGCCGCAAGAGCGCCCCCCCCGGCGGCACATCTCCCGTAAACCACACGCCCCGCAACGTGAAGCCGGTGAGCTTCCTCGAAAGAAAGTGCAGCTCGATGTTCAGCGGGCGCACGATTTCGTAACCATACCCGACGCTTGGGGTAGAGCCCTCGATGATGGCCTCATCGAATCGCTCGTACTGCAGCCCCGGGCCAATGGCATGCGGACGGGGCGTACGGTAGCTGAAATAGGTCATGCCCTTCGCGCCATGGGCAAGCCAGGTGTACACCTGCACGCGCAGGTCGCTCTCGGCCGCCCGCCGAAAGCCGTCGTATTGGCTGTATTGCGCGTAGCCCCATAAGGGCGCGCCGGTTTCGTCGGCGATCTGGCGCGCCTGCTGCACGCCATCGAGAAATGCCGCCCAGTCATTGGTTCCGTCCGCCCGGCAGAGCGGCGCCGGATACACCACGGGAGAGCCCGCTTGCGCGAGGGCGCGTGCCGTGATGGCTCGGGCTTCTGGCGGCAACGTGGGCGCGGCGATGGCGAGGACCCGGGTCTCGGGCAGCTGCGCTCGCAGACGGCTCAATTCCGCCAGGGTGCTGGGCAGTCCGGCAGGCTCCACCTCCCCATCAAGCAGAATGGCAAAGGGCGCATCGCTTTCGCCGTTGCGCACGCGTTCGGCCAGCTCATCAAAGCCGCGTTCGCCCGCGGGCTCGAGGACAGCGCCCATGCCCGCTTCGTGTACGGCTGGGAGCATATCCGCCGCCAGCCCCGTACCGCGCACCGCCGCGGCATTGAAGAAGGCCGCGCCATACTGCCGGAGCGCCGGCGCCTCCATACGCGGGCCATACCATGCGAAAATCGGAAAGTCCGCCGGCTTGGCAAAGCCGCGCGCCGCCGCAGGCGTACCCGCCAAACTGACCGCGGCCATGCATAAGCTCAGCCATAGCAGCAGCTTTTGGCAATTGGCGGCGTGGTGCTGAAAGGCCTGGAGGGGTGCGGGAAAGACTCTTTGTCTCATGCCGAAAGTCTGCCCGAGAGCGGCGCTCGGGCGCAACGCGGGGCTTGCCTCATGAAACCAAGACGTTTCACCGTAGTCCAACATCTTGCGCGTACTCTTTTTGGACATAACCGGCTACTGCTTCGAAGAGGACTTGACGATGACGCATGCCGCCCATTGCACCACCATCGCCCGCGGGTTGCTTCTATGCTCGCTGACGCTCATGGCCGCCAGCATGGCGGATGCCACGCAGCCTCGCCGCGCCTTGCACTCAGGTGTCGACAATTTCCGGCTGACGGCGCATGACGATTTGTCGTACGAACTCTACCGGACCGCGCACAACAGTGCCGTCGTGCTGTATTCGCACAGCATCGAATGCCCGCACGTGGCCGATACATTGCCGGCATTGTCGGAGATTCAGAGCCGCTTTGAAGATGATGGCGTGGCCTTCTTCCTGATGAATGCCGATGCAGCGGCCGAGCGGGAAACTGTAGCGCAGCATGCGGAGGACGCCGGGGCATCAGCGCCGATTCTGCTGGACCCGGCGCAGCGCATCGTGTACGACATGGGCATCACGCATACGAATGAGGCCCTTGTGCTCGATCCGAACGATGAGTGGCGCATGGTCTACCGCGGGGCCGTCGATGGAGAGGCGGGCCTTGCCGCGGCGCTGGATGCCCACCTCGCGGGAAGCGAGCCGCCGGCGGGCATGACGGAGCATGAAGGCACGCCCATCGCCTATGTCGACCCAGGTGAGATTTCCTATGCCCAGGACATCGTGCCCATTCTGCAGGAAAAGTGCATTTCGTGCCATGTGGGCGGAGGCATTGGCCCCTTTGCGCTGGACAGCCACCGCAAGGTGCTGGGCTGGTCGGACATGATGCGCGAGACGGTGCGCACGCGCCGGATGCCGCCATGGCACGCCGACCCGGCCTACAAGGACTTGAAGGACAACCGCCAGCTGCTGCCCTCGGAAGAGCGCGCCCTGCTCGCATGGATTGAAGACGGCGCCTTCAACGACGACGGCGTGGACCCCTTGCAGCAGATGGACCCGCCCGACCACGACGGCTGGGAGCTCGGCGAGCCGGACCTGCTGCTGCAACTGCCGCAGCCGGAAGAGATTCCCGCGGAGGGTGTTATCGACTACCGCTACCGCTACGTGGCCACGGGCCTGACGGAAGACAAGTGGGTGAAGGGCCTCGAGGTGAAGCCGACCAACCTGAAGGTCGTGCACCACGCGCTGATGTTTGTCGTCTACCCGCGTGAATACCGCCACATCCAGCCGGAAGTGCGCAGCGGCCTCAGCGGCTACTTCGGCAGCTATCTGCCGGGCGAGAAGGTGCAGTTCTACCCCGAGGACACGGGCCAGTTCCTGCCCGCGGGGTCGTACATTGTTTTCCAGATGCACTACAACGCGACGGGCAAGCCCGAGACCGACCAGACCGAGCTGGCCCTGTACTTCTACGACGAGCCGCCCGCGCGCTCGCTGCAGATGGTGGCCGCGTTCGACACCGAGTTCGAGATTCCGCCGATGGTCGAGGCGCACCCGGTGCGCGCTGAATTCGAATTCGAGCGTGAGGTGGAATTGCTGGGCGCGTCGCCGCACATGCACTACCGTGGCGGCCGCGCGCGCTTTGCCGCCGTGATGCCCGGTGGC
>CAZLBS010000426.1:0-3832 GCA_964557505.1 uncultured Nitrospiraceae bacterium
GCTGAAGCGCTCTCCGAGGATGAAGCGAAGTGGACGGAAGCGCACATCGATGCGCTGACGCGGCATTACCTCGAGCATCACGACGAGCGGGCCAAGAATCTATTGGCCTCGCTCGAGCAACTCGAGGCGAACAAGCCCGAGGGAATCGTTTCACGGGCGATGACCGTCGCGGCGAATCCTGCGCCGCCCCAGACGCATGTCCACTTGCGCGGCGACTTCATGTCCAAGGGGGCCCCCGTGCAGCCGCATACCCCTGCCGTGCTGCATGCCTTCCAGTATGAGGGCGAAGAGCGGCCAGACCGCCTCGATCTTGCCGAGTGGATTGTGTCGCCCGAAAATCCCTTGACGGCCCGCGTGCAGGTGAATCGCGTCTGGCAATACTTGTTTGGCGAGGGCCTGGTGCGCACGCCTGAAGACTTCGGGACCCGGGGCGAAATGCCCACGCATCCCGAGTTGCTCGACTGGCTTGCCGTGCACCACATGACGACGGGCTGGAGCACGAAGGACCTTATCCGGCTCATCGTGACCTCCGAGACATACCGGCAATCCGCGGCCCATCGCAGGGAGTTGCAAGACGTCGACCCCACGAACCGCTTGCTCGCCCGGCAGAACCGGTACCGGTTGGAAGCGGAAATCCTTCGAGACAGCTTCTTGGCAGCGAGTGGCCTGCTCAACCGCACCATCGGCGGTCCGAGCGTGCGTCCGCCCTTGCCCCCTGGAATCAGCGAATTGGGCTATGCGGGCTCCGTGACGTGGCCGGAAGATGAGGGCGATGACATCTACCGCCGGGGCATGTACATCTTTTTTCAGCGCACGGTGCCCTACCCGATGCTGACGGCCTTCGACTGTCCGGATTCGAACGTTGCCAAGGCGGAACGCGAACGCTCGAATACGCCGTTGCAAGCGCTGACCCTGATGAACGACGCGCATCTTTTTGAATGTGCCAAGGCCCTCGGACACGAAATGATGACCGCGTTTTCGGGAAGCCCGGAAGCGCGCATCCGGCAGGCGTTCCGCAGATGCCTCACGCGCGAGCCCACGGATAGGGAGCTTCAGCGGTTGCTCGAGTTCCATGACGCGCAGGCCGAGCGCTTTCGCGATGACCCGGACGCCGCCAAGCGCGCTGCCGAGGGCTACCTCGTGGAAGAGGGCGAGGCCGAACCGTTGGCAACATACATCCTGCTGTCGCGCGTCCTGTTGAATCTCGATGAATTCGTAACCCGGCCATAAAAGGGAGTCCTTTATCGTGCATCCAATCGTGGAGCGAGTGGCGCAATCCCGGCGGAACTTTCTGGCCACTGCGGCCTCAGGCATTGGCGGATTCGCGCTGGCCTCGCTGCTGCAAGATGAGGGCTGCATTGACGCGGCGGCCGATGCCATTGCCAATCCGTTGGCCCCGAAGCCCGCGCACTTTCCGCCGAAAGCCAAGGCCTGCATCAATATCTTTATGGCCGGCGCGCCGAGTCAGATTGACTTGTTCGACCCGAAGCCGCTGCTGCGCGACTATCACGGCAAACCCCTGCCCGAGTCCTTCACGGAAGGGGTGCGATTCGCGTTCATTGAGAAAGAAACGGCGGTGGTCAAGGCGAGCGACCGCACCTTCAGGCCGCATGGCCAGTGCGGGATGGAACTCAGCGACTACCTTCCCCACATCGCCACATGTGCCGACGACATTGCGCTGATTCGTTCGATGCATACGGAGGCCTTCAATCACCACCCCGGCCAGACCATGATGAACACGGGCGTGATGACGTTTGGACGGCCGGTGATGGGTTCGTGGATCAACTACGGCTTGGGCAGCGTCTCGCAGAATCTGCCGGGCTATGTAGTGCTCACGAGCGGGCGCGGCACAAGCGGCGGGGCATCGAATTGGACCAGCGGCTTTCTGCCCTCGACATACGAGGGCGTGCTCTTCCGCAACCAAGGCGAGCCCATCTTGCATCTCGAGAATCCCGCGGATCTGCCGCACGATTGTCAGCGGCTCGGGCTCGATGCAATTCGCGACCTCAACGAAATGCGGCACGAGGAGATTCAGGACCCGGAAATTCTGTCGCGCGTGGCGTCCTATGAGTTGGCCGCGCGGATGCAGATGGCGGCGCCGGAACTGATCGACGTTTCCGATGAGAGCGAACGAACGCTCGAGGCCTACGGGGTCAATCGGCGGGAAGGCGAGCAATGGTCTCCAAAGCGCAACGGCGGGCCGGATGAGTTTCAGTCGTTTGCCTTCAACTGTTTGCTTGCCCGGCGTCTCGTGGAGCGTGGCGTGCGCTACGTCAACATCTACCACGCCACGTGGGACCATCACAGCGACCTTGACGACCGGCTGGCATTCAACTGCCAGATGTGCGACCAGCCGATCGCGGCCTTGCTCAAGGATCTGAAACAGCGCGGCATGCTCGATGAGACGATGGTAGCTTGGTCGGCTGAGTTCGGCCGTACGCCGCTCGGGGAGAACCGGGTCGGCCGCGAGGCCAATACCGGGCGCGACCACCACCCCATGGCATTCAGTACGTGGCTCGCCGGCGGCGGGGTGAGGGGCGGGCAAATTGTCGGCAAGACCGATGACTTCGGCTGGAACATCGTCGAGGATCCCGTGCACGTCAACGACCTGCATGCCACCATGCTGCACCTGTTCGGCATTGATCATGAGCAGCTCACCTACCGCTACCAAGGCCGCGATTTCCGCCTGACCGACGTCGCCGGCAAGGTGCTGAACCGGTTGGTGGCATAGCCGAAGATGGGACGGGCGCCTATGCCTTGCTGCTCCCTCGGGCAGAAAGCAGCACATCAACGCGGCTGCCGTGCGCGCGCACTCATTTAAGTCGTGATCCCCAAGACGACCCGCGGCATGCTGCGCCGGATGCAGGCGTTGATGGAGGCGCATTTCGGGCATACGGCATGGTGGCCCGGCGATACGCCGTTTGAGATCGCCGTCGGGGCGATACTCACGCAGAACACGTCATGGACCAACGTCGAGCGCGCGATCGCCAAGCTGAAAGCGGCAGACATGCTCTCGCCTCGCGGAATCCTCGAGGCCCAGCCCGGCCAGCTCGAGGACAAGTTGAAGTCATCAGGCTATTTCAACATCAAGGCGAAACGCCTGCGCGCATTCTGCCAATACTTGCTGGATGGATACGGGGGGCAGATGGAGCGCTTGGCTGCCCAACCGCTTGAAACGCTCCGGCCCGAGTTGCTTGGCGTCTATGGCATTGGACCCGAGACCGCCGACGACATCTTGCTCTACGCCTGCGAAAAGCCAGTGTTTGTGGTCGATGCTTATACCCGGCGCATTCTCCACCGTCACAGTCTTTGCGATGAGAACATCGCGTATGAAGACCTGCGTGCCACTTTCGAGCATCATCTGACGCCGGATGTAGCCGCGTGGAAGGAATACCATGCGTTGCTCGTCTACACGGGAAAGCACTATTGCCGGCCGCGAGACCCTAAGTGCAGCGAATGTCCGCTCGGCGAGTTGTTGCCGTGAGGCGGGGGGGGGCGCCGCTGCCCAGCGCTACCTATTGTGCAGACAGAAGGGGATCCGTATACTGCGGTGAAATAGACGCAAGCAATCCCGCGTTTCCCGTGTGCCGCTGATGCAACTGCTTTTTCGGCGGCCAGGCAGGGGACTCATACGTTTTTTGTTAGGGAGTGGACATGAACAGCTCGGAAGCGAACTCACATAGCAGCATCACGAGCCTCTACCGGCGGGTAACGCATCTGTATTCGGAATTGCCCTACCGCTTTGCGAAAGGCGGGCATGCCTTTCCTGTATGGCATTACTTCATGGAAGTGACGCGCCGGTGCAATTTGCGGTGCAAGATGTGTCAGTACA
>CAZLBS010000427.1:0-2116 GCA_964557505.1 uncultured Nitrospiraceae bacterium
CCGGCGTGGTCTCATTGGCCGCACGTACGCTTGCCGGCGAACTCGTGTTTGTTGAACAGTTCCGCCCGCCGGTCGGCGCGCCGACCATTGAATTGTGTGCTGGATTAGCCGGTGATTTGGATGCCTCCGAGTCTTTCGAAGCGGCCGCCAGGCGCGAACTCCTCGAGGAGACAGGCTATGTGGCCGGGGAAATGCGGCATCTCTTTACGGGGCTTTCGGCAGGCGGCATGTCGTCCTCGCTCGTGACCTTCTATTTCGCGGATGGCTGCCGCAACATGAGCGATGGCGGCGGCGTCGATGGCGAAGACATCACAGTGCACGCCGTGCCCCAAGACGAAGCCTGTCAGTGGCTGCTGGGCCAAGCCGCGTCGGGCAAACGAGTCGACCCCAAGGCCTTTGTCGCGGTGGCCATGGCCGCGCATCTGCCACCCAATCCGCGCTAGCCCGCCCACTTTCTTTACAATAGCGCGCATGACCTCTTCCTTCTTGAATCCTCGATGTATTCTCGTGCTGTTGGCTGCTGGCTTGATTGCATCTGCAGCCACGGCCCAGCCCATCTTTGTCGATAGCAATAGCACCGCCGCATCGCCCGACGGGAGTTCCTGGGCGCGCGCCTTCCCGAACATTCAGTCGGGCATCAACGAAGCCCTCAGCCGCGGTGGGGGCGAGGTCTGGGTCGCCGCAGGACTATACGACGGCAACCGCTTCCCTTTCAGTCCCTCCGGAGCCCTCGTGCTGGCCGAGGATGTAGCCGTCTATGGGGGCTTCAACGGCGTCGAAAGCACCCGAGAGGAGCGGGACCCGTTTGGCCGGGAGACGATCGTTGACGGCAGCCGTTCGCGAAACGGCGCGCAGGCCTATCATGTCGTCGAGGCCGCGTTTAACTCCCGCTTCGATGGCTTCACCGTGCGCGGCGGCCGCGCCGACGGCGCTGTGGGGAGCGACTTCAACATTGGCGGCGGCATCTTTGCCCAAAACATCAGCGGCGCCGTCATTGCCAATTGCCGCGTCACCGAAAACTTCGCCCGGGATTTTGGCGGGGGCATCGCGATCAGCGGTTCAGATCCGCGCTTTCCTGAGATCCGCATCGAGAACTGCCTTGTTTTCGGCAACACGAACGCGGGAAACGGCGGCGGTGTCTTGCTCACCGCGGGCGCCGGCGTCAGGCTTGACAACGTTGCGATATACGAAAATGCCGCGACGGGCGCGCCGCAACTGGGCCTTGGCGCGGGGGGCGGCATGGCGCTGTTCAGCAGTCTCGCCCAAGGGTCGCATTTGGTCTTCTGGGAAAATGAAGGCGCCACTGGCAAAGCCCTCGCAGTGAATCCAACGGCTGCCGCCACATTCGTGAACAGCATCCTCTGGCAGCGCGAAGAGGACGGTCAGCTTAATACGATCGCCGACCCGACTCTGGAAGGAGCGCGCATCCAGTTTTCCATCGTCTCAGGGGGGTGGGCCAGCGACAACAACAGCAACATCGACGCGGACCCGCGCTTTGTGTTTCCTGGCGCCGGCAATTTTGCCTTGCGCGAGGATTCTCCCGCCATCGATGCGGGTACGAATAGCGCCGCTGGCCCCGGCGCTGTAGCCCCGGCGGCATTCGATATCGATGGCGACCCGCGGCCGTTGCGCGGAACCCGCGATTTAGGCGTTCAGGAAATGCCGCTCGCGTTCCGTGTAGACGGCAGTCAGACTGCCGAGCCGGCCGACGGCGAAACCTGGGAAACCGCCTTCCCCCGCATTCATGAGGCAGTTGCGGCGGCACGAGACGCAGGCGGCGGGCAAGTATGGATAGCCCGGGGAACGTACAGCGAAGCGCGTCCGGCCATGCCTGAAGATGAGGTTCCAGAAGGCGCCCTCTTCGTGCCGCCAGGCGTCTCGCTCCATGGAGAATTCGCGGGCACGGAGTTGGCGTTGGATGAGCGCTTCCTGCCCAGAGTGCGGGGCATCGGCCCGATTCGAACGGTGCTCGACGGCCGGCGGGCACGCGGCGGCAACCCTGCATTTCACGTGGTGCAAGCAGGGGAAGGCGCGCTCATCGAGTGGGTGCACATCACGGGAGGCCGGGCCAATGGCGCCAGCGCGGCACAGCAGCAAGGGGCCGGACTGCTGGTCG
>CAZLBS010000427.1:2126-3828 GCA_964557505.1 uncultured Nitrospiraceae bacterium
AAAGGGGGGTGCACCATGGCGGTGCACCCCGGATGCTGGTCGACGGGCGCGCGGCCCTGGTGCGCGACTGCCTCTTTACCGACAATGAAGCGCTTGGCGATGGCGGCGCCGTGGCCGTCCGCAACGCTGGCGCCGCGGTGCTCATCGAGGACTGCGTCTTCGATGGCAACCGCGCCCTCAACGGCGGCGCCCTTGCCGTATTTGCCCGTGCCGCCGTACGAATCGACAACGGCATCTTCGTAGAGAACACGGCTGCAGCCGACGGGGGCGCTCTGTTTGCCCGCCAGGCAGACGCTCAACTCTGGAACTCCGTGGTCTTCGCCAACATGGCCAACCGCGGGGGCGGCATCTTCGCGGCGCAGTCGGGCGAAAACCTCATTCGCAACAGCATCCTCCGCGACAACACGCCGAACCAAGCCGCGAGCTTCAATGGCAGCAACGACATCGCCTTTTCCAATCTCTCGCAATTCGCGTCGGGCGAGGCAAACACGACCGCTGTTCCCGAGTTTTACAGTGCTGCCAGGCCCTACGACTTCCGGCTGCGCATTGATTCCCCGCTGATTGACGCCGGCGTGGATACGGGAGCACCCGCGGCGGATCTCAATGCCGAGCCGCGGCCGCTGCGCGCTCGGACGGATGCCGGTCCTTATGAACAGCGCACCATCGTTTTTGTGGACAGAACGAACAACAATCCCAACCGCGACGGGACGTCATGGGCGCGTGCTGTTCAGACGATACAAGAGGGTGTGGACTTGGCGGCGGAGGCTCGAGGCGCGGATGTCTGGATCGCGCGGGGAACCTACGATGAGCAGCGCGAGAGCGTCATCGATGACCGCAATACCGCTTCCGTGCAGCTGCGGGAAGGCGCCTTCCTCTTCGGCGGATTTCGAGATGGCGAAGACGCGCTCATCGACCGTGACCTCGTGGCCAACGAAACCACCATCTCAGGCGATGGCGTTCGCGGCGCGGCGGATGCCTATCATGTAATCATCGGTGCGGACGGCACGGTGCTCGACGGCCTGACCATCCGCGGCGGCAACGCAGATTTCAGTTCGCCGCAAGACCGTGGCGGCGGGCTGCTGCTCCTCAATGCATCGCCCTGGGTCGAGCGCTGCATCTTTCGCGACAACCGGGCCGAGGCCGATGGCGGCGCGGTCTACTCCGAGAACGCCCAGCCCACCTTCGTCAACTGCATCTTCTGGCGCAACAGCGCTCAAGCCGGACGCGCCGCCGCGCATGTCGATTCGTTGCCGCGCTACTTCGGGTGCACGCTGGCGCAAAACATCGCTGGCGCCGGCATCTTCGATCTCACACGCAGCGGCATCGTCGTGTACAACAGCATCCTCCGCGAGGGCTTCACGCGCGGCCTTCAACTCGACGGGACCAGTAGTGCCGCCGTTCGCTTTAGCAATGTCGGGCTCGGCTTTCCCGGCGAAGGCAATTTCGACGCTGTTCCCGGGTTTGTCAGCCCGGCCAGCGGCGACTTTCGCCTTCAGCCCGCCTCGCCATGCATCGATGCCGGCAGCCTGCGCGGCAGCCCGGCACAAGACATCGAAGGGACAGCCCGCGGCCTCGGCATGGGCTTTGATGTGGGCGCCTTCGAATTCGTGCCTAGCGCCCCGCCGCCCGGCGGACCCGAGGACATTGATGGAAATGGCGTGATCGATGCCGTCGATGTGCAACTCGTCATCAATGACGCCCT
>CAZLBS010000428.1:0-3822 GCA_964557505.1 uncultured Nitrospiraceae bacterium
CCGAAGGGTCCGAAGGCGGAGCGCTTCGTGGAGCCGCGCCCGGGTCACGCTGATCTCGTGGGCGCCATGAAGTATGAGACCGATGACTGCCGCAACATCCTCGAGCGCGCGAGTGCGCGTGAAACCGCGGGACGCGTCGCCGCAGGGGCCTTGTGCAAAAAGCTGCTCGCCGAGTTCGACGTACACGTAGCAGCGCATGTCCAACAGATTGGCCCGGTCGTCGCCGATACGGAGAGCATCCCGGCAGACAAGATTCATGAATTGTCGATGCAGTCCGAGGTGCGCTGCGCGGACCCGGAAGCCGCGGCCAAGATGTACGAGGTCATTACGGAGGCCAAGCAGAAGAAGGACACCCTCGGCGGGATCGTCGAGGCGCGGGCTTGGGGCCTCCCCCCCGGCCTTGGTTCCCATACGCAATGGGACCGCAAGCTCGACGCAAAAATCGCCCGGCACATGATGTCCATTCAGGCGGTCAAGGGCATCGACATTGGCATCGGATTCCGCGGCGCGGGGCGCTATGGCAGCCAGTTTCACGACGAAATCGAGCGGACGGCTGAGGCGCGTGCGGGCAGCCACTACCGCCACCCGACCAATGGCGCAGGCGGGACGGAAGGCGGCATGACCACCGGCGAGGAACTGGCCGTGCGCGTGATGAAGAAACCGATCTCTACGCTCATGAATCCCCTGCGCACGGTGAATCTCGACACCAAGGAGCCCGCGCTGGCCGTCCGCGAACGCAGCGATACCGTGGCCGTGCCCGCGCTGGCCATCATCGTCGAGGCCACGCTCGCGCTCGTGCTGGCCGAGGCCTTCATCGAGAAGTTTGGCGGCGACACCGTCTCCGAAATGAAGCGCAACTACGCGGCTTATCAGCACGTCATCGAGCAGCGTTAGGAGCGCGGCCCGGGATGCCCGCCGACATCATTCGTATCGAGATTCCGACCCCGTTTCCCATCGGCTCGGTGAACGCGTTTCTCGTCCGGCGCGGCGATGAGCACATCCTGTTCGATACCGGCCCGCGGATAGACGAGGCCTACGAGGCGTTGCTGACCAACCTGCGCGAGCACGGACTCGAGCCCCCTGACCTTGCTGCCATTGTGGCCACGCACGGCCACCTCGACCACGTCGGCAACATGGGGCAGCTCCGGCGGGACGCCCCAAGGGTGCCCACGTATGCGCACCCGATGGTCATCGAGCGGCTCCAGCGGCATGACGATGAGGCCGACGACACGCATGCGTATTTCTTTACGCTAATGTTAGAGTTTGGTGTGCCGCAGGATATCGCGGAAGACATCGCGCAGCGCCGCGAGGGCATCAAGAGCATGAGCGAGGCCGTGCAAATCGAGCACCCTGTCGAGGACGAAGCCGAGGTCCTGGGCTTCCGCGCCTATCATGTGCCCGGCCATTCGCCGACCGATACGCTTTTTGTCGACGTTGATTCCAACGAGGCCATCGCGGGAGACCATGTGCTTACGGTCGTGAATCCTAATCCCCTGCTGCGCCGTCCTGATCCCGGCCAGCCGCGCGGGCGCAGTTTGGTCGAGTACCAGCATTCGCTCCGGCGCACGCGGGCGCTTGGCCTCGCCAAGATGCACCCGGGCCATGGAGGCGTGATCGAAAACCCCATTGAGGCCATCGATTGGATTCTGGGGCGGCATGCCAAGCGTTGCGCCTCACTCGTCGACGCCCTCGCGGGCGGCGCGCCTGCAACGCCTTACGACCTGGTACGTAAGGTCTACCCTGATTTGGCCGCCTACTGGACGGACCTTGGCATTTCCTCGGTCGTGGGCCATCTCGAACTCCTCGAAGAGCAGGGGAAGGTCAGGTTCCAGCACGCCGATGGGACGCTTCTAGCCTATGCCATGGCTTGATTCTCAGCCGCATAATCATTTTCAAACATCCTCCCGGCATGGTGCGGAGAAATTCGGGGCATGGCATTGGGAGGTGGATGGTGAGTGGACAATTCCGTGTGGTGGCGGGAGTGTTCGCAGCGGGAGTGGCGGCCATGGCGGCCTGCCTGCTGTGGCTGGACGTTGCGGCGGCGTATGCGCTTGCACCCTACAAGTTTACGCTCTTCGTGGGCGGGGTCAACCAAGTCAGCAAACTAGGCGAAGCGCACTGGTATCTCGTGCCGGCGGCATGCGTCTGGGCGTGGTGCTTCTTCAGCGGCAACCGGCCGTACGCGCGGCATGTAGCGGGCCGCGTGTTTCTCACGGTAGCGGTGACGGGCATCATGGTGCTCTTGCTCAAGATGCTGTTCGGCCGCACACGCCCAGAATTGCTGATCGATGGCGGCGAATATGCCTTTACCTTTTTCGCGCTGGACGGCGAATGGCTTTCGTTCCCGTCTGGGCACGCCACGACTACCGCGGCATTCGCAGGCGCTATGGCCATGATTTGGCCCCGATGGACGGGCCTATTCCTCGCGTACGCGCTGCTGATTGGGGCGACGCGCGTGATTGTGGGCGCGCATTTCCCGAGCGATGTGATAGCGGGCTTGATGCTGGGATGGGGCACGGCCATGGCGTTGCATGTTTGGATGCCGGCGTATGAGCCCGGCAGAAACGGGGCCAGAGACGCGGCTGTGGCCGTCGCGCCATCTTCACCTGCCGATCCTGTTGGTGCTGGCGGCGGCCTCCTTTCTAGCGGGACTGGGAGCAGCGCCTCTATTCGATAGGGACGAAGGCGCTTTTTCCGAAGCCACCCGCTTCATGCTGGAAAGCGGGCGGTACGGCATGACGTACCTGAATGGCGAGCCGCGCTACGACAAGCCCATCCTCATTTACTGGCTTCAGGCTGCGAGCGCATCGGCCTTCGGCCTCAACGAGTGGGCCCTGCGGTTGCCCTCCGGCATCGCGGCGGTCCTGTGGGCCATCGTGCTCTACCGCTTTGGCCGCCGATACTTCGGCACGCAGGAGGCCTTCTTCGCCGCGCTCTTCATGATTTGTTGCATCCAGGTGACGCTCATCGGCAAAGCGGCGATTGCCGATGCCGTGCTCAACCTGTGCATCACGCTGGCAGCCACGCAGCTTTGGGACCACCGGGAAACGCGGCGAACCCTGCCGCTCTATATTGCCTTCACGGCGATGGGGGTGGGCTTTCTGACGAAAGGCCCGCTTGGCCCCGCTGTGCCGCTCGGCGCGGCGCTTGCATTCGCGCTCACGGCAGGCGAGGTGAGGTCCTGGTGGTTGCGGCTGTTTCGGCCCGGTCCGCTCGCCGTAGGCCTGCTTGTTGCCGCACCCTGGTTTGTATATGCGATAGCCACTGAAGGGGCCGGCATCATTGCGGCCTGGTATGAACACGTCGTTGGCCGGGGCGCGGCACCGATGGAAGGGCACGGGGGACCCATCGTGTATTACGTGCCCGTGCTCCTGGGCGGTCTGCTGCCGTTTACGATGCTCGGGCTCGGCGCCTTGCGCTTTGTCCTCGTCTGGTGGAAGAATCCCCTTCACCGCTACTGCTTGCTTTGGTTTGCCATCGTGTTCGCATTCTTTTCCCTTTACAGCACCAAGCTTCCGCACTACCTCATCTATGGCTATCCGCCCTTGTTCTTGCTCATGGGTTACCGTGCCGCGCGTGCGCCGCTCACGTGGGACTTCTATGCGCCCGCGGTATTGCTGTTGGCTGCCCTGCTCGCGCTGCCGCATATGGCTGGGAGCATCGCGGCGCTCGTTGGCGATGCATACGCCGGCCTGGTCATTGAGAACATCCCCCATGAGATTGGTCAAGGCTGGACGCTGGTGCTTGCGACCTCGCTCGTGGTCGTGCTGTTTGCGGCAGGGGCCCAGCGCATCAGCAAGACGGAGCGCCTGCTTGCGGCCG
>CAZLBS010000429.1:0-989 GCA_964557505.1 uncultured Nitrospiraceae bacterium
TTGGACGATTGGTGGACACACTTTGCATCACGCCCGCTTGACCATGCTGGATGCCGAAGCCCAGCGGGGCGAGATTACCGGTTCGCTCGAGAAACTAGCCGAGGTGACCGGCGCGCCGGTGCGTTCGTTTGCCTATCCCTACGGCAGCGCCCTTGATTACGACGCGCGCAGCATGACGATTTGCCGGGAAGCGGGCTGCACGCTGGCCTGTTCGAATCGATTTGGCCCGGTGCATGAGGAAGACGGTCCCTTCCAATTTCGGCGCGTCACGATTGATGCGTCAGACAGTCTCGTCACGTTCGCCGCGAAAGCGGCTGGGCGCATGGATGCGCTGGCCCTGCAAGAAACCGGCATGGCCGTGCGCATGCGGCGCATGCTCAGTTAACAGCGCTCACTTGCGCTTGTTGTTGTTGTCCTTTTTCGCCGATACCGCCTGCGGTTGCTGAGACTGCCCGCTTGCATGGGGCGGCGCGCCGGCCCCGCTCCCGGGCGCCTTCATCGTGCAATGCCCTTCGAACAGCACCCCCTCGGCTATGGCTACCCGCGGGGCCGTGATGTCGCCCAGCAGTTTCCCGCTCTCCGTGATTTCCAGGCGTTCACGCGCCATGACGTTGCCTTTTACTTCGCCGCTGATGATGACTTGCGAGGCAACGAGGTCCGCCTCGACCCGGCCGGTTTCCTGCACCATGATGGTGTCGTCGCAGTGCACCTTGCCGGCGACGTGCCCTTCGATACGCATCGTGGCGCTGCTTTGAATCTCTCCCGTGATCCGGGTGCCTTGACCAATAATGGTGACCACGCCTGCTTCCCCTTGCGTCCGCCGTTTCGAATCCAACATGTTGTCTCGTCCTATGTTGCCTGCCGCGTCAAGCGCTCTGCTGCTTGCTGCCCCCCGGAGAAAGCGAGACCTGCGATTATCGGCCTTGGGGGGCGCACATGCAACCGGCTGAAACACAGCCCACTTCGAACGAGTCTTGTTTTGAAGGCGA
>CAZLBS010000429.1:999-3047 GCA_964557505.1 uncultured Nitrospiraceae bacterium
CGATGCACGCATTTGGGGAGAGGGCATTCCATATGAGAAAGACGGTCTTGATAGGCGCGATTCTGTTGGCTGCCATTGGGTATGGCGCGTGGTGGACGCAGCGCGGGCCAGGCGATCGTACGGCCTTCATTCCCGAGCCAGGCGCCTACGAGGCCATGATTCGAAGGGACACGTACGGCGTCGCACACGCCTATGGCGCTACGGACAAAGACGCGGCCTATGCCCTTGCGTATGCGCAATGCGAAGATGACTGGCAAAACATGGAAGATGCCGTGCTCGTTGCACGCTCCCGCCTTGCCAGCGTGCGGGGCGCGGAGTGGGCCAAGTTCGACTACATCATGCAGCTCTTCAAAGTCAGAGCTTTTGTTGAAGAAAAATACGAGCAGGATTTGAGCGCAGACGTAAGGGCGGTCATGGAAGGCTACGCCGCTGGCATCACCCATTTCGCCGCGAACAATCCTGACAAGATGCCCCACATTCAGTTGCCGGTCACCGGGAAAGACATCGTCTGCGGATTTACGCTGAAGGCGCCGTTCTTCTATGAATTGCATTTGCAACTGGGCGAATTGATGGGCGATGTGCGGGCGCGCGAGGTCAGCGAGAGGCGGCCGGCGCTGGCGGCGCTTGCCGGAGAGAACCTGCTCACGAGCGGGATGCCCATTGGCTCGAATGCATTTGCCACGGCTCCGAAGCGAAGTTCAGACGGGGCCACGCGCTTGTGCGTCAACGCGCATCAGCCATGGGCTGGGCCTGTCGGCTGGTACGAAGCCCACGTCACAAGCGGCGAGGGCTGGAACATGTATGGCGGGACCTTCCCGGGCGGACCCATGATCTTCTCCGGCCACGACGAGGTGAAGGGCTGGTGCCACACCGTGAACCGCCCAGACGTGGCCGATGTATTCGTGCTCAAAATAAATCCCGATAATCCGGATCAGTATAGATTTGATGGGGAGTGGCTGGCGTTTGAAAGGGATACGGCACGCATCAACGTCAAGTTGTGGGGCCCTATCTCGTGGACGGTAGCGCAACCGCTGATGTGGTCTGTCCATGGCCCCGTCATCCGGGCGCCGCACGGCTTGTATGCCATCCGTTTCGCGGGCTATGGCGAAGTGCGGATGGCAGAACAGTGGTTCCGCATGAACAAGGCGCGAACACTGCAAGAATTCCTCGATGCGGTGCAGATTCAAGGCATCCCGTCTTTCAACACCTTGTACGCCGACGCGGAGGGCAACATCTTTCTCTTGTATAACGGGAAGTTTCCGAAGCGCGCGCCCGGATACGACTGGCAGCTGTATGTGCCCGGGCACAGCAGCGAGACGTTGTGGAACGAGTGGCTGCCGTTTAGCAGTGCGCCGCTGTTGGTCAATCCGGAGTCGGGTCTGCTCGTGACCTGCAACCACACGCCATTTCGCATGACCGATGGTCCCGACAATCCGCGGGAGGAAGACTTCCCCGCGTGGCAAGGCCTTGAGCCGCCAAGCCTCATGACCAACCGCGCATGGCAAGCGCTGGAGCTATACGGCAACGATCCCGAAATCTCGCGGGAGGAGTTTTGCGAATACAAATACGACACCACCTATCATCCGGAATCCGGCGTGGGCGAATACCTTCGAGCGCTGTCGCGTGCCGCCGTTCCGGATGATCCGCTCCTGCAGGAAGCCGCTGAGATGCTGGCAGCGTGGGACCGGCGCATGGATTCGGACAACACAGCCGCGGCTCTGGCGTACTTCGCAGCAGAACCCAAAATGCTTCATGACGAAAGCATTGCGCCGGCAAACGCCGGGCCGGACGAGGCAGCGGATGATCCTGTCTCGAAACTTGAGGCGGCGGCGCAGTATTTGATGCGCCACTTCGGGCGGCTCGATGTGCCCTGGGGCGAGGTTCTAAGGCTGCGCCGGGGCGAGCATGACTTGCCGCTCGATGGCGGGCCCGACTGCCTGCGGGCCATCAAGGGCGTTCAGCAGCCCGACGGCTCCGTCGAAGCCGATTACGGCGACGGATTTCACATGTTCGTGGAATGGCTTCCAAACGGCGAGGTTCGCTCCGAA
>CAZLBS010000429.1:3057-3810 GCA_964557505.1 uncultured Nitrospiraceae bacterium
CCAGTGGGGAGCATCCCGTGCCGATGCGAATTCGCCGCACTATGATGACCAGGCCCCGCTCTTTGCCGGGAAGAAGCTCAAGGAAACGTGGTTCACGGAAGCACAAATCGAGGCCAATCTCGCGCGTGCCTACCGCCCCGGCGAAGCGGGGTACCCGTGGTATGAGCAGGGAGACTAATTGCGGGCCTCCCGCAGCATCAGATAATCGATGCCAACCATGTGCCGCTTTGGCTCCGCCGCTGGATTCGTGCCTTCAAGCGTCACAGCCAGCGTGTTCTCACCGGCAGTTAGCGTGTGCGTCCCGAGCGACAACTCGTCCGCTACGACGACCGCCCCCGCATTGAACAGGTCTACCGGCTCTCCAGCAGCGGCGCCGTTGATCGCGAACCGCGCAATGCCGTAGTCGGGAGCTTTGGTCAACCGCAGCAGCACTTCATACGTTCCCGCCGTCTCGACCGGAAAGCCGAGCGTGATGTTGTCGCCTGGCGCGCCGTCCATCCACCACAACTGCGCGGCCATGCTCCAATCCCAGCCGCTGCTGCCTTGCGTCTGCACCATGCCGCCGGTGTCTTTCGAGATGATGCGCAAGTCTTCGCCTTCGAGGGCGCCTTCGACTTTCGCGCCGAATTCCGGCAGCTTCGGGACGCGAAGGGCCTGTGCGCTGGGCTCTGAAAAATCGCCCGTCGAGCCGGGCCGCGCATACCAATAAGCCATCGCCGCGTAGCTGACCGCCGTCTCAGCCCAGTGCCAAAC
>CAZLBS010000430.1:0-3218 GCA_964557505.1 uncultured Nitrospiraceae bacterium
ACGCCGCTCTCCGATGTCTTTCTCCAGCATGGCGACGCCGCTCACCTGGATGATTAAACCGGTCATCAGCAGCGGACTCAACACGGTGAATACGCCATACGGCGCGGCGCAGGCCACGAGGAAAATGCCCCACCACACGCAGGTGTCGCCGAAATAATTGGGATGCCGCGTGTAGCGCCACAGGCCCCGGTCCATGACCTTGCCCTTGTTCTCGGGGTTTGCCTTGAAGCGCGCAAGCTGCCAGTCTCCTGCCGCCTCGAAGTAAAGGCCAATGGCCCAGACAACCATGCCCGCCGCGGCAAACGGACCCAGCGCGCCCTCGAAGGCCGTCACGCCGACCTGCACCGGCAGCGAAATAAACCACATCAAGACGCCTTGCAGCCCGAACACCATGTACAGGCTCCATATCCAAAAGGTGTCTGGGCGGTTCTTTCGCATGTTCTGGTAGCGGTAATCTTCATCTTCGCCCCAGTTGCGCCAGGTGATGTAGGCCGTCAGCCGCAGGCCCCACACAATCGTCATCGCCGCGAGAATGGCCGCGGCCAGATTGAACTCGGGGCGTGCAGCCAGAGTCACGGCTGCTATGAGCGCGAAGCCGGAGCCCCAGTAGCGATCGACCAAGCTGGCGTCGCGCCAGATGAGGCTGCTCGCCCAACCAATCAGCATGAACACCGTCACGGCGATGGCATTCGCCGCCAGCACGCCCGGGATGCTGGACCAATCCATGGTTAGCGGCCCCCTTCACGCACAAAGCTGTTCACCTGCCGCCATTGATCCTGCAGCCAGCGCACCCGCGCACGAGGCTCCTTCGGGATGTCTTCCGCACGCACGCCCCATTGCTTGACCTTCAAGGTGCACCCGGCAAGGTCGCCTCGGAGCATCGAGGCGAAGGTGGATGCGCCCTCGAGTCCAGTATGCGCGAGGAAGACGGCATCGGCCCCCGGGTTTCGTTCGAGCAGCGCCAGCGCCCCACCCAGCCGTGGCGGCAGGGTGTGCGTGAGCGACTCGGCAAAGGCCGGCGCTTCCGCGTCGCCCTTCTCCCGAAACCGGGCCAAGAGTGCAGCCCTCTTCTCCGGTGAAAATCGCGTGCCTTCCGGATAGATCAATACGCCCTCGTCATTGCCCAAATCTTCCGCCAATGCGGCTACGCGCTCCAATTCAGAGTTGGCGCCGCCCTTCGGGTCGCCTGGTTCGAGATTCCGCCGGATAAACACATTCGGCAAACGGTTTCCAACAATGTCGAGGCAAGGGTCCCACAAGAGTTCGCGCTTCAAGACATACCGCAGCTTGATGCCATGCGGCTTGCTGATCAGATGCACGGCGATGATCGTGTCAGCGAAACTGCTATGCCGGATGAACAGAACCGCGGGCCTCACGCCCCAGGTATAGCCTTCATCATGTTGCACGCGCATGCCGAAAATCCGGAGCGCTGCCCGCGCCAGCGAATCTCCCCACCAAGATTGCAACGCAAAATTCATTGCTGCGTAGCGCTCGCTGGTCATCTTTGGCAGGAGCATCTGGGCTCCCCACACGAGCGCCGCGAGGAAGATGCCGAACAACTCGAGCGACAAAAACAGCACGGCGAACGCGTATGTCCGCAATGTGGCCAGGCGGGTCCTCAGCGCGGCATCTCTCAGCAACGCAAGGGGAAGGAGAAGGGGCGAAAACAGCACAAGCACCACCCAGGCCGTTGCATACAGCGAGCACGAACACGCTCGCCGAAGCCATGTTTCGCTAAACGCTTCCGCGTGGGCATTCGCCGCCGATTCCACATGGTGATGCGTCATGGTGATGGTGCCGCTTTCTGGGGATGCCCAATGATGCTGACCTATTTCTCTCGACAACGCGAACAGCCGCTGCGAGATTCCTTCTCCGCCGACATGCCTACTGATAGCCAAGCGCTTCCAGGGCCTCCTGTTCCTCCCGAGTCAGCCCTTGTACCTCCGGCTCCTGACGGAAGTGCCTGCGTTCCGCTGCCCACCGCTCGCGTTGCTGCCGCATCCATTCAAACCGGTTGCGCATCGCTTCAAGTTGCTCTGCCTTCTCGCGCGAAAGGTCCCGCGTGCCGTCTGGGTCAGAACCAAAGTGATACAGCACCTCCCGTACCGGGGCGCCCCATACTTCGGTAGGCTCGCGCTCCCCCTTCGCGATAGCCCGCGTGATGTCGAGCCGCGCTGGAACCAGAGGCGGCCTGTCAAAAGGCGGCACATAGTTCATGTACGCGATGTACTGCCAGTCATTCTCGATGACGCTGTGCACCACATGACGCTCTTGCAGCAGCAGTTGCGATACGATGGGCAACGGGCGCTCGCCCCGCTCGCCAAACAGCGCGCTGCCGTCATATGAATGCCCATTCCCAGGCGTGCCGAGCAATTGATGCAGCGTGGGCATCATGTCCACGAGCGTGACGGGTTCGTTTCTGCGTCCCGGTTCCAAATGGCCGGGCCACGAAATCATGAGCGGCACATGCAGCACTTCGCGGTACAGCGTCCATGCATGTTCGATGAAGCCATGCTCGAGAAACTCTTCCCCGTGATCCGCCGTCACGATGAGAATCGCATCGTTCAGGTGTCCCATACGCCGCAACGCCGTGACCAGCTGATTCACACATTGATCCGTGTGCCGGATTTCCGCGATATAGCGAATGAGCATGTCGTCGAAGTGCGGATCGCCGGGGCCGAACCCGTTGTTCATCAGGCCGCGAAAGCGCTTGCGAATAGCGGCAAGCGGCAAGGCCTCTTCGTGCCGAACGTCCGAGACCAATTGCCGCATGTCTTCAGGCGGGTCATATGGGCCATGTGGATCGAGATAATGTATGTACATCAACGTTGGAATGCCGGCGTAGCGCTCGGCGAATTCCAATGCTTCATCGGTGAGCTTCGGACCCGTGCCGCTCAGATATTGCGATTGCACATGCTCGACGTGCTCGAAGCCAAGCCCCTTCGTGAAGTCTGGCGCGCCTAGATTCGGGTGATTCGAAAAGAAGGCAGGCACGAGCCCGGCATCGCGCGCCAGGCCAGCCAGGCTGTAAACGCCAGGGGAGATGCGTGC
Source organism: uncultured Nitrospiraceae bacterium (assembly GCA_964557505.1). GTDB lineage: Bacteria > Hydrogenedentota > Hydrogenedentia > Hydrogenedentales > CAZLBS01 > CAZLBS01. Next base: position 3,052 of record CAZLBS010000430.1, read on the forward strand.
GCCCCAGCCGTAGGCGCCATTGCGAAAGGGAATCTTCCCCGTGAGGATGGCGCCTACGCTTTCGCGCGTGTAGCTCGAGTTGCTGTATGCCTGCTCGAAGACCACGCTGTCCTCCGCAAGCCGGTCGAGAAAAGGCGAGGCGGGAACCGGAAAACCATATGCACCTA
>CAZLBS010000430.1:3228-3793 GCA_964557505.1 uncultured Nitrospiraceae bacterium
TGCACCTAAGTGGTCCGCGCGCAGCGTATCAATGCAGATGATCACCACGTTGGGGGGCGTCTCGCCAGGGGCAAATGCCCGCACTGGCGTGGGCTCGGGAGCCGGCGCCTGCAACGCCGCCGCAAGCGCAATCACCAGGATGGCGCCAATCCCTATCATCACCGCGCGTCTGTCTTGCGTCAACGTTCCAGCATCCCGTATGCCCTCGCCCGAGATTGGGTTCACGCGTCCCAAACATGCCGCGTGCCATGGAAAGCCCTGCTATTTGCCGATACAAAAACTCTCGAAAATGCGGCCTAAGATGTCATCCGGGGTGGTCTCGCCCGTGATCTCGCCCAACGCCTGCAAGGCCTCTTCAAGGTCAACCGCAAGAAACTCAGGCGAAGCATCAAACCCCGCGAGCATCCGTTCAACGGCCTCTGCCACGCGCCGCACCGCATCCCGCTGATGCACGCGCGTCAGCATCGCGGCGTCGGGCGCCGCGGCATGCCCATGCGTCAGCGCGGCATGCAACGCATCCTCGAGCGCGTCAAGGCCCTCGCTGTTGAGCGCGGCAAAGACGCCG
>CAZLBS010000431.1:0-3788 GCA_964557505.1 uncultured Nitrospiraceae bacterium
GCCGCTCCTTGCCGCCTACACGCTCGTGCGCTCGCCGCGGCAGGCACGCGCGCTGGTCTACCTGCTTATCCCGTTCGCCATGCTCATGGCCTATGAGTTCTACACATACCGGCAGTATGGATTGGGCCTCGTATCGGATGCCTTCGGCTTTGCCTCATCCGAGCGGGAAGGGCGCGCCGCGGAGCCCGTGACGAAGACGTTCAACAGCATTGCCTTTATGGGGGGCTGCCTGCTGCCCGCCGCTTTCTTGACGCCCTTCATGTGGCGGTGGCGCGGCATGGTGATCATCACGCTATTGGGAGCAGCCTTGATGGTGTTTCACGTGCTGCTGCCCGAGTACACGCCTCTTCAGCGGGTCTTCTTGCTCAACATGTCGGACCCGGGCGTCGAGTTCTATACCATGGACCGCTCCGAGCCCAACCTCTTGCACAGTCTGCACTGGGCCGTGTTTATGACGGCGGGACTCCAATTCTTGTTCCTAATCGCTTATGACTTGCTCCGCACGCGCTCCGCGGAATCGCTCATGCTCGCGTTGTGGATAGGCGGAACGTTCGTATTCGTCTCGTATATCAATCATTTCGTCAATGGCCGGGTGATTCTGCCGATCGGATTGGCGGCGGTGCTGCTGTGTGTCCGGCAACTAGAACGGCGCGCACGCGAACGAGATGAACAGGAGGCCCATGACGGGCCCATGCTTCCCTGGTCCTGGCAAGCAGCGCCCGTGGCGCTAGGTCTGGCCCTGTCGCTGACCCTTGCCGTGGCGGATTTTTCGCTGGCCAACTCCGCGCGGCAAGCGGCCAACGACATCCTCGCCACGCGTGAGAACTACAACAAGATCATTTTCTCGGGTCATTCTGGATTTCAGTACTACATGGAAGCTGGCGGGGCTGAGCCCATCGACGTGCGGAGGACGACGGCCGAGCCGGGCGACCTGTACGTGATGGCGCACAACAATTGGGACCATATCCCCATGAGGACGCACCTTGTGGGCGAGGTAACGCGGCTGGAGTATCCTGTTTTTCCGGCCGCGGTCACCATGAATTACCAAGTGTTCGCGGGGTTCTATAGCGATGCCGCCGGGGTGTTGCCGTACGTGTTTACGCCGGCGCCCATTGAAGACTATCTCTTGGTCGACGTGACCGCCTTGCAGGAATTGGAGCCGGAGGTGCAGGCGCCTGGCCGGCAGATTCTGCCAGAAGGCGAGCGTGCTCCCGGCGATCAGCGTCGCCGGTACCGCCCCGCCATGTAGCACAAACACGGCGCTTACGTGAATCCATTAGGCTCGCCGGAATGCTGGGGCGAATGGGGCATGATGTACTCCAAAGGGGGCTAGTGATGATGATGCGCTGTCTGTTGACCGTTGCCGTATGTTGCCTGATGCTGGCTGAAGGGAAATACTCGCAAGCTGCCGGCGTCATCACGCTGGACGACGTTCGGCGAAATGCGGGCGTGGAACCGGCGGAAGACACAGTGGGCGAATGGCACTTCTCGCCCGTGTACATGCTGGAAGGAAACGCGCGGAATGCTCCGGGTTTCAATGCTTACACCACGGCGGAATCGCCTGGTCCGATGGCTCCAGCCGAGACGCCCGGCCCGGCTGTTTATGGGGAGGAAAGCACGGGCAGCATTCCGCGCCTCCTGCGCAGCCAAGACCTGCCATCCGGCCCCTTCTCGCTGGAACTGCTGATTCTCGATCACGTGAACAAGCCCGTCGGAGCCCTGATGGGCTTCGTAGATGAACGGGCGCCCGAATCCGGCGGCTGGTGCGTTGCGTATCATGGCGGGCGGTTCTTCTTCGCCGTCACCACCAGCGAGCAGCAAGATGAACTTCCGGGCATGAGCATGGTCACGCTCGACAGAGCCCCGCCTTGGAACAAATGGTGGTACCACGTGGCCGCCGTGTACGACGGGGAGGCCATGCGGCTCTACGTGAATGGCCGGGAACGGGCGCGTGAGGAGGGGCTACAGGGGGACCTGGCGTTCCCGGACGGCGCGCATTTCGGCGCCTATGCCTACATGGAAAACGAACCGTACATGCAGTTGGGCAACTTGCTGAAGGAAGCGCGGCTATATGGCCGCGCGCTGAGCGAGGAAGAAATCGGCGCGCGATTCGAGGCGATGACGGCCCGCACCAGCGAGGGCATCCTCTTCGAAGACATGCCCCATTTCACGGCTGGGCCGGTGCTGCAATACGTCACCCGCAACGGGGCCTCGGTCCTCTGGGAAACGAGCGAACCCGCCCGCGCCACGGTGTACTATGGCGATGCCGTGCCGCTCGACAATGAACTCGAGGTCGACGCCTACGAACGCTTGCAGGAAGTGCGCATCGCCGGCCTCGAGCCCGGCGCCCACTTCTACCGCGTCGTGGCCGAATTGGAATCTGGCGAGATATTGGACTCGGGCATGCTCACCTTTCGCACTGCGGCGGGTCCAGAAGAGGCCTGGTCATTCTCCGTCTTGGGCGACACCGAAAGCCGTCCCCATATCAACGACCGGCTTGCCAAGTGGATTTGGGGCGAACGGCCGGATTTCGTGATCAATGTCGGCGACTTGACGGATTCCGGCCAGGAGCCGCGCCGCTTCGAGTGGACGCATGAATACCTCAGCGCGATGACCCAGCTTGCCAGCCGCATTCCCATCTTCCCTGTAGCGGGCAATGGCGAATCAGATTTGCACTGGTACCGGCACTACCATGCGCTGCCTGGCAACGAGGGGTACTACACCTTCACATATGGCAACGCCCAGTTCTTCATGCTCGACAGCAACCAGCCAATGGGGCCCGGCAGCGAGCAGTATGAATGGATGGCGCGCGTTTTGCCGGCATCTACGGCGCAGTGGAAATTTGCGGCACATCATCACCCGGCCTACACCTCCGACGAGAACGATTACGGCAACACCTGGGAAGGCAGTTCGGAATGGGGCGACCTGAACGTTCGCGGCATGGTGCCCTTGTATGAACAACATGGCGTCGACATCGTCTTTTTCGGGCACTTGCACACCTACGAGCGCAGTTGGCCCGTAAAAGATGGCACGATTGAAAAAGACGGCGGGGTCGTCTACGTGCAGACGGGCGGCGGCGGCGGCCATATCGAAGACGCGGCCCCGAACCGGACGTGGTTCATGAACAAGTTTCACCGGGGGCATCATTACTGCATGGTGACGATGCACCAAGGCGATTTGGAATTCCGCATGTACGATGTCGAGGGACGCTTGCGCGATCAATTCACTTTGAGCAAAGAGGCCAAGTGACGCGCCCAGCGAAACAGGGGACCTGAATGCGCACTGGATTTCCGCTGCTTGGCCATCTCATTTGGCGGTCGCTGTTCAATGCCAAAGGAACACGCGCGCCCATGAGCAAGGCGCGCGCAGCCGCGTTGACGCGCGTTTGCCTGTCCTTCCCCTTGCTTCAATTGCTCAACCGTTGCTTCCTAGCGCTCGACGAAGTGCTCTTTCCCGGCTATCGCAAAGTGGACATTGAGCAGCCGCTCATCATGGTGGGCATTCCGCGAAGCGGCACCACATTCCTGCACCGGCTCGTCGCCATGGACGAAGAACATTTCACCGGCCTGAAGCTTTGGGAAACGTTGTTCGCCCCTTCCATTTCGCAGCGGTACCTCTTCGCCATGCTGGGCAAGCTGGACAAATCGCTCGGCAGCCCCGTCGAATCGCGCATTCGCGCGGCGGAGCGCAAGGCCTTCGAGAACCTTGACGGCATTCATCACACAAGCCTCTTCGAATTTGAAGAAGATGAAATGCTGCTGTACGTGCCGCTGGCCACGATGTTTTTA
>CAZLBS010000432.1:0-3788 GCA_964557505.1 uncultured Nitrospiraceae bacterium
GAAGCGGCGAAAGTGGCCGATGCGCCAGTTGGCGGCATGCCGCGCGGGAAGCCGCGCCAGGAGCGGGTCGCAGAGGGCGAAGTAGTCGATGACGTGCACCTGGGGACCGGCAAGGAGGCCGGCCGCGCCGATGGCCCCGCGGATGACGGTGAGGGGCTGGCCTTCCGCGGCCCACTCGCGCCCGCGGTACGCATAGCGGTAGCTGGGCGCGGGCCGCCCCGGGCGTACCGTCAGCAAGCCGCTGTCCTGGTAGTAGTACAAGCGCTCGTTCGAAATGCGGTAGCGGTCAAAGACAGGGTAATCGCCCGATTCCGCATCGAGCAGGGCGCCGCTCGTCAGGGGGACGATGGGCGAGGCGAAGCCGAGGGCAACGATCGCCGCAACGGCAACGCCAGCGTGCGGCAGCCGGGGCCGCCCCATGACCCGCACCAGCATCAGCACGGCAAGAAAGAAGGGCGCCGCCCAGAAGCGTCCGGCCATGAAGTCTCCGCCTACGCGAATGACATAGAAGCAGTACAGCGCTGCGCCCGCTGCGAGCGCCGCCATGCGGGCATTCCGCGCCGCGAGTCCGGCCGCAATGCCTGCCAGGATGGCCGCCGGCGTCACGGCGTCCCAGTCGAAAGCATTGCGCAGATAGGCCAGCCCCTGCAGGTACAGCTCGCCCTGGGGGATGCCGTGCCCCAGTTTCGCATAGGCGGTGTTGGGAAAGGGAAAGCCATAGTAGATGGCGGCGAAACCCAGCCACAGGAGCAACGGAAGGCCGCCCAACCCCATGGCAACGATCGCCCGCGGGCCGCGTGCTTCCCATGCCGCTACCAAAACCGCCGGCCCCACCAGCAGGATGGCATCCATGCGGTTCACCGCGAGGAGCGCGCCCATGACCGACATGTCGAAAACACGCCGGCTCCCCATGTCGCCCAGCAGGAAGCGCCAAACGAAAAGCGCCAGCAACAAGTGGGTCATGGGGTTTTCCAGGCCGGAGGTCGAATAGTCGATGAAGGCATTGGAAGAAAGCAGCAAGGTGAAGCCTATGATGGCCGCCGCCCCATTGCGTGCGTGCAGCAGGCCCAAGCAGGCAGCGGCCAACAGGGAGACCGCGGCGCCGGCGGCCATGCTCGTGAAAAAGAATTCCCCCGTGACGGCCCGCCAGGGCGTTATAAACAACATCCATAGCGGATTGGTATAGACCTGGACGCGTTCGGCTACGTTCCAACGAAGGCCATAGCCATTCAGCCAGTTGTCAATGACCCGGAAGGTAATGAAGGCATCATCGCTGACCCAGGCCGTGCGCACGAGCACCACGGCCAATACAGCGAGCCCAAGCAATACCGCGGCTGTCTTGGCCTCGCCTGCCGTTGCCAGCGCATCTTTGCCGCGCGATTGAATCGGACGCTTCCTCGAACGTGCATGCCATGCCAGAGGGGAAGCGCTAGCATGCCATAACGGCTGGCCCGGGGGAAAAACCGTTTCCGCGCGCGGTGCATGAGCAGCGCACCTAAGAAGGGGCCACCCAGGTGGGGAGCGATTGCGGCCAGCAGCACGCATAGCGACGCGTATCGCAATGGAGCCGCGGCTAGCCTGCTAGCCTGACAGCGTTGGATCGTGCCGCTGAGCCTACGTGTCTTTCTGCTCGCCGCAGGAGCCGCAGCCGGAGCAGGCGCCGCCGCCGCCCGCGTTGCGAGTAGTGCGGAAATGGCGGTAGCAATACACGGCCGCGCCAACGGTAATGCCGCTTACGATGATAATTTCAAGCATGTGCGCTTCAGCCTCCGGTGATGAGCCGTATGGCGTGGTAGGTAATGAATGAGCCGATATAAGCGAGGGCGAACATATAGCCCCACTGAAACAATGCCCAGCCCCATGAAGTCGTCTCGCGCTCGGTGACAGCGAGGGTGGCGAGGCATTGCATGGCCAGCACGAAAAAGACTAAGACGCTGGCGCTGGTGGCAAAGGTGAATACGGGCGTGCCGCCGGCCCGTGTGGCGTTTTCAAGCCGCTGGAGCAGGGCATCGCTGCTGTCTTCGCCGACCCCGTAGATGACGCCCATGGCCGCGACGAAGACTTCTCGCGCAGCGAACGACACCACCACGCCGACGCTGATGCGCCAGTCGAATCCGAGCGGAGCGAAGACGGGTTCGATGAGTTTGCCGAATCGCCCGGCGAGGCTATGCTCGAGTTCGGCCTGAGCCATGAGGTTCGCGGCACGCTGCTGCGCTTCCTCGGCGCCATCGAGATTGTTGTCCGCAGCAAGCGCGGCGGCCTGCGACTCGGCTTGGGAAATGGCGGCCGCCGTCTCCGGCGCGAGGTCGTCCGGCCCGAGTTGCGGAAAGGACATCAGCCACCACAGCACGATCGAAATGGCGAGGATGATGGTGCCTGCTTTCCGCACGAACACCTTGCCGCGCTCGTACGCCGTGATGAGGGCCGTGCGGAGGCTCGGCATTTTGTAGTCGGGCAGCTCGATCATCAGCGCAGCCGCATCGCCGCTCAACATCGTGCGCCGGAAAACCAGCGCCATGCCCAATGCCGCCACGATGCCAAGGGCATAGGCGAAGGTAAACAGAAGGGCCCCATAAAAAGGCTGACTCGCGAAGAGCAACGCAGTGATCATCGCATACACCGGCAGGCGCGCCGAGCAGGTCATGATGGGCAATACCATGATCGTCGCCATGCGGTCGTTGCGGTTCTCGATGATGCGGGCCGACATGATGGCCGGTATGGCGCAGGCATGTGTCGACAGCATGGGCACGAATGCCTTGCCCGGCAAACCGAAGCGCCGCAAGACGCGGTCCATCACCAAGGCCGCTCTCGCCAGATAGCCCGTATCCTCGAGCAGCGAGATGCAGAAATAGAGAATGCAGATTTGCGGCAGAAAGACCAGCACGCCGCCCACGCCGCCTACAACGCCATCGATCAACAAACTTTGCAGGAGGCCTTCTGGGACTAGAGCGCTTATCCATCCGCCCACGGTTCCCGTGAAGGCATTGATTAGGTCCATCGGCACTGTGGCCAGGCTGAAGATGAGGTAGAAGATTCCGAGCATGACCCCGAAGAAAGCCATAACGCCGAAGACGGGATGCGTGAGCCAGCCATCGATCGCCTCGGTTTTTCGGCCGAGGATCGTGTCGGGCATGGTGACGCAGTTTTCGGCTACGGTCTCGGCCCAGTCATAGCGCATCCGCTGCGACGGATCGCCGGCCAGGCGCAACAGCTTCGGCGGCGCGGGGCATGAAGGGTGCGTCAATACCTCCTTGCAAGCCGACAGCAATTGGCCCATGCCGATGCCCCGCTTCGCGGAGACAGGTACGACCGGGCAGCCGGTATGCTCCGACAGCGCGTCGGCATCCACCTGAATGCCGCGGCGTTCGGCGAGGTCCATCATGTTGAGCGCAATGATGACCGGCATGCCCAATTCGGACACTTGGCTCACCAGAAAGAGATTGCGGACGAGATTGGTCGCGTCGACGATAAGCACGAGCGCGTCGGGCCGGGGGGCGTCCGGGTCTTCCGGATCCCCCAGGATCGCGTTGAGGGCGACGCGCTCTTCCGAGGCGACGGCCGTCAAACTGTAGAGGCCTGGCAGATCGATGAAGGACACGCGCTCGTCTTCAAGCATTACCTGCCCGTGACGCACATCAAGCGTGGTCCCAGGAAAATTGGCTGTCTTCGCACGAAGGCCGGTCAGTTGGTTGAAGAGCGTGGTCTTGCCCGTATTCGGATTGCCTGCGACGGCAATAACGCGCGCCGACGGCTGGATGCCGGCGGCCTTCTGGAGTGCTGCGGTAGCG
>CAZLBS010000433.1:0-3320 GCA_964557505.1 uncultured Nitrospiraceae bacterium
CTCGAGCCACTCGAAGCGGTCCATCTACGGCACGGCCCCCGGTTGCGGCGCATTGGTTTCGGCGTCGGCGTCGGCTTCAGCGTCGGGCTCGGCCTCGGGCACGGGGGCGGATTGATGCGACGAGACGGGGCGCGCCCGGCGCCGGGCCGACACGCGCAATTGCTCGATGCGCTCGCGCATGGTGGTTGAGAGCGGCACGGATTCCTCGAAGGCCCGCATGATGTCGCGCGTTTCGAGTTCGCGCTTCTCGAAGAAGCTGTCGTGCATCGCCGAGATGACGGCCTGCTCGATTTCGGCGCCGCTGAATCCTTTGCAGACGCGGCGTAGCGTGCGGAGGTCATAGTTGGCCGGATCGCGCTTGCGCTTCTTCAAATGGATCTCGAGGATGGTCTGGCGCTCTTGGCGGCGCGGCAAGTCGACGAAGAAGATCTCGTCGAGGCGGCCTTTGCGCAGCAATTCGGGAGGGAGCGATCGCACTTCGTTTGCCGTGGCGAAGACGAAGACCGGGCCCTTCTTCTCCTGCAGCCACGTGAGGAACATGCCGACAACGCGCGATGTCGTGCCGCTGTCGCCTGCGCCGCTGCCCTCCATTCCACTGAAGGCCTTTTCGATTTCGTCGATCCAGAGAATGATGGGGGCGAGTTCCTCGGCCATACGCAAGGCGCGGCGCATGTTCTGCTCGGAACTGCCGATGTAGCTCTGGAAGATGCGGCTCATGTCCATGCGCAGCAGCGGCATTTTCCAATCGGCGCTGATGGCTTTGACGATGAGGCTCTTGCCGCAACCCTGCACGCCCATAAGAAGGATGCCGTTCGGATGGGGCAGGCCGTATTCGCGGGCCTCGGGGGTAAAGGCGCTGCGGCGCTTGTGCAGCCAGTCTTTCAAGATGTCCATGCCGCCGACATCGGAGAAGGAGTCATCGACTTCGTAATACTCGAGCACGCCGGACTTGCGGATGATTTGGCGCTTTTCCTCGACGATGGCCTGGATGTCTTCGCCATCGAGCAGGCCGTCGCGGATGATGGACATGGCGAAGGCATTCTCGGCTTCGCTCATGGTGAGGCCGCGGGCCGCGTCGGTGATTTGATCGATTTGGCTGTCGCTGAGGTCGACGCGAAATTTCCGGGTCTGCTGCGATTCATTCTGAATGCGGCGCAGCAGGCCCCGGAGATCGTCCTTCCCAGGAAGCGGCATATCGATCAGGGTGACGGTCTTCTCGAGTTCTGGCGGAATCACCACGACGGGCGAAAGGATGATGAGGCTTTTCTTGGAACGGCGCAGGGCGAAGCCCAAGTCGCGCACATGCCTGATGACCTCGGGGGCCTCGAGACACTTGTGAAAATCCTTGAGGACGTAGACGGCATCGGTGTTGGCCTGGAGGATTTCGTTGAGCACCTTGAGGGGCTCGCGCAAGCGGTCTACTGTTTTGGTCTGAGCGGAAGGACCGGCCACGTGCCGCAGGCCATCCGTCATGCTCCATTCGTAGAGGTCTTTGCCGCGGTGATGGCAAATGCGCATAAGGAGGTCGCGTGCGCGGTCTTCCTCCCAGGTAACGAGATAGACGAGGGCGTAGCGCGCCCGGATGAGTTGGTCGAGTTCTTGCCCGAACTCGGCCGTGGTCATGCCGCGTTGGCGTCCTGTGTGGCGTGCTGAAAGCCGTCTGGCGAGGCCACAATGGCAACGGCCGAAACCGGGTGTTCGCGTTCGGCGAAAACCCCCTCGGACAAAACGAAGGAGCATGCCTCTTCAGGCGTGGCGGCGGTGAAGACGTCGGATTGCGCCGAGAGGATGCGGTTCTCTTCGTAGGTTGCGACATACCAGCAGCGTCCGGGACCGAGCAGAACGCGCACGACTTCAAGGCCGTCTTCTCGCACCGTGGCAAGCCAGGCGCTTTGGTCGCGCCGGTCGAGCACCGAGGCGATGCGCGGCGTGTTGTACTGGTCTTTCTCATAGTCGAGCGCCAAGAGCGGCAGGGCGAGCGCATCACGCACGGGCAGGCCGAGCGCAATCTTTTCGGCGATGGGGTCGGTGTGGCTGCCGTTGGTCAAAACCGCTACTTGCCCGTCGAGCGGGTACCGTGCGCAGTTGTAGGCGATGTAAGGATTCTTTTGGATATCGGGCTCGTGACCTTCTTTTGGCACGATGCTAATGGCGTCTTCACGGATGACGGCGGTGCGGTTTGGGAAGGAGCGGCTCGATACACGGTACATGGCCGCAAGCACGCCTTGCTCATTCATGCCGACCCCCACGATGCGTCCAATGTACATAGATGCGTATCCCCTGGCTTGCCCGGCTGAGTTATGTTCTTGCGCGTTCCAATGCTTCGGGATTGACAAGGTTGCCCGGGCGCTGTCCGTTCAGCTTCGCAATAATGTTGTCCGCGGCGAGGCCTGCCATCTTCCCGCGGGTTGCTTCGGTGGCGCTGCCGATGTGCGGCAGGAGGACCGCGTTTGGGCACTCGAGGAGAGCGGGGTGAACCTTGGGCTCTTCCTCGTACACATCCAAACCGGCTGCAGCGATCTCGCCGCTTTTCAGAGCATCGGCCAAGGCCGCTTCGTCGACAACGGGTCCGCGGGCGGTATTCACGAGAACGGCGTTCGCCCGCATCTGCTTGAATTCCTTGGCTCCGAAGGCATGGTGCGTCTGCTCGTTGAGCGGGCAATGAATGGAGATGAAGTCGCTGCGCGTCAGCAGGGTTTCACGGCTTGCGTACCACGCGGTTAGCTCAGCTTCACGGCGCGGCGGCAGCGGACGCGGGGTGTGATAAATGATGCGCATGTTGAAGCCCGCAGCGCGCTCGGCCAGGGCCTGGCCAATACGGCCCATGCCATAGATGCCGAGTTGTTTGCCGTACAGGTCGGCGCCGAGAAACTGGAGCGGGCCCCAGCCGGGCCATTCGCCAGACCGCAAGACCCGCTCTGCTTCGCTCATGCGCCGGGCGGCGGCAAGCATCAAGGCAAATGCAAGATCGGCGGTCGATTCGGTGAGCACATCAGGCGTATTGGTGACAACTATGCCGCGCTCGGTGCAGGCATCGACATCGATGTTGTCGTAGCCGACAGCCATGTTGGCGACGATCTGCAAGTCTGGGCCCGCCGCGTCAAGCACTTCGGCGTCGATGTGTTCGGTGAGGATGGCGAAGATGGCTTCGCACCCCTGAACCCCCTCGAGCAAGACGTCGCGGGGAGATGCTTGATCCAGTTCATACTGGCCCACATGCTCGGGACCAAAGGACTCGCGCAGCCGCTGGAGCGCACTCTCCGGGATGCGGCGCGTAATGTAGACTTTCGGCATTGGCGGACCCCTCCTTGCGCCGCGCG
>CAZLBS010000433.1:3330-3785 GCA_964557505.1 uncultured Nitrospiraceae bacterium
TACCGCGAATGCGCGCGCTAATGCGAGGGCGGAGCGGCTCCATTGCCGGCTGCCGTCTCCGGCGATACCGTGAAGGTAATGGTGCGCGGAACGCTCGGAAGCGCGCCGTCGTTCTCGAGGGTCATGACGACGCGAATGACATCGCTGCCCTCGTCCACCCATTCGGCGCGTGTTTCAATTTCATAGGGGCCGCTGTGCTTGCCCTTGTGCCAGTCCTTTTCGATGCGCCCGTCGCGCACGTGCGCCGCCCACGCTGCGTAGGGCAGGCGGCGCATGGTCTCAGCGTGCTCGGCGAGCAGTGCTTCTGCTTCTTCGCGAGCCGTCTGGCTCATACGGTGTAGCTCGAGGCCGAGGTCTTGCCGCCGCGGCCGGTCCAGTTGGTATGGAAGAACTCGCCGCGCGGTTTGTCGACACGCTCATAGGTGTGGGCGCCGAAGAAATCGCGCTGGGCCTGG
>CAZLBS010000434.1:0-1573 GCA_964557505.1 uncultured Nitrospiraceae bacterium
GGCTTTCTGAACATGCAGCCGCCGCTGCACGCGCCGTACCGCGGATTTCACACCCTCGACAGCACGTTCCTGTATCCCGAGGACCGCACGCAGTCCGGCCTCATCACCGTGGCGAAACAATGCATTGCGGACATTTGCGAAGGCCATGCCGGCTGATGGACTTCGATCGCGATGCCGTCCGCCGGCACTACGCACAATTGGCGCCACGGTATGGTCAGCGCGCCAATGCCGCCTGCGAGCGCACGTACCGCAGGCTGCTCCGTGAACATCTCTCCGGGGCACGGCGCGTTCTAGAAATCGGCTGCGGCGCGGGGCAGCTGCTCGCACATGCCCCAGCCACGTTCCGTGCGGGCTGCGACATGACCTGGGACATGCTCCGGCAATCAGAAGGCGCAGGCGAAAACCTGGCGAAAGTGTGTGCCGATGCCGGGCGATTGCCATTCGATGACGCCTCGTTCGATGCAGCGCTTTCGGTAAATGTCATCGAGCACGTGCCCGAGCCGCCTGCGCTCATCGCAGAAGCCGCGCGAATTCTGCAACCGGGAGGCCGCCTCTTGCTCATCACGCCCAACGGAAGCATGGCCGGCATGCTCGAGTTGCTGGAGAATCTCCGGTTGAAGCTGCCCGAAGGGCCGCACCGGTTTGTGAGACCGCCTGAACTCAAAGCATGGGCCGTGCCCCATTTCGAGATGCTGCGGCACGAGTGCCTATTGCTTGCCCCTATAGGGCCCGAATGGCTGGTGCGCGCGATCGACCGGTGGATGCCCGGCGCACGCCGCATGGGCCTCTTCCAATTCGCCTGCTTGCGCAGAAAGCGTTAAGCCTCTTCCTTCCAGCGGCAATTGCACCCAGGCGCTATGCTGCGGCATGTTGTACCCTATGGCACACGATGCAGGATACAACGGGGCCGGCGGCATCGCTGGCGTGCCCGAGCGCATGTTCCAGTCCTTTCCGGGACATGTGCTGCGCAAGGCGCTCGAGTCCACGCATTTGGGGGCGCTCCTCTCGAAGCGCAGGGGCAACACGCATGTGGGCATCGCGTGCAATCCCTCCCTGATTGCCATGCTTGGGTGGGAGCGTGAAGAGTTGCTTGGGCGGCCGGCGTCATTCTTCATGGGGCGCCATACGCCGCGCGCGACCTGCCAAAGCATTCGGCGGGCCCTGGAAGCGGGCGAGCGCTCCCGCACCATCACGCGGCATGAACGGGGCGATGGACTGCCCGTGTGGCTTGAACTCGAACTGTTGCCCATCGAATCCGAAAATGGGCGCACCCTGTATACGGGCTGGCTCTATGAAGACATCACGCAACGCATCGCGCTGGAGGAGCTATGGCACCGGCATCAAGCCATCGTCAACGCCTCGCGCGATTTTCTGATGCTCGTTTCCAAAGATGGCATCTATGAAGCGGTCAATGCCTGCTACGCGGAATCGCATGGGTTTGCACCGCGCGCCCTTCGAGGCAAACAGGTCAAGACCGTTGCCGGCGTTGCCGGGCAAGACACGCTCGCGGCGGTGCTGATGGAACACCTCAAGCCACTGTGGAAAGGAAGGGCCGTCCACTTCGAGCTGTGGC
>CAZLBS010000434.1:1583-3476 GCA_964557505.1 uncultured Nitrospiraceae bacterium
TGTGGCGCCAGGTGCCCTCGACCGGGTGGCGGTATTTGGATGTCCATGCCGACCCCTACCGGGCCGACGCGATGCTTGGCCGGTATGCGGTGGTGGTGGCGCGCGACCTGACCGAACGCAAGCGCGCGGAAGACGAGGTGCGGGCCTTCAATGTCGAACTCGAGCAGCGTGTGGACGCCCGCACCGCCGAACTTGCCCAGGCCAACAAACAATTGGAGGCGTTCGGATATACGGTCGCCCATGACTTGCGCGCCCCGCTGCACATTGTGCGCAACATTACCGACGTATTTGCCGAACGCAACGCCGACCAGTTGCGGCCAGCTGCCGTCCATCAGCTTGATTTCGTCCGTGAAGGACTGCGGCAGATGGACCGCATGATTAGCGACTTGCTCGAATATGCCCGGCTCGGACACACGGAATTGAAGCTGGAACGCGTCAATATGAAGCGGCTAGTCAAGGAATCCGTCCGCGGCATGAAGACATTGATGGAGGATAGCGGCACTGAGGTGCGCATCGAGGAGTTGCCGCCGTGCCGCGCCGATGCCACGCTGATGCGCCGGATCTTCGCCAATCTCTTGAGCAATGCCATCAAGTTCACGCGGGACGAGCCGAAGCCTCGCATTGTCGTCGGCGCACGGAAGGAGACGCACTCCAGGGTCTATTTCGTGGCGGACAACGGCGTTGGCTTTGACCGGCAGCATGCCGAGGCAATGTTCGGCGTGTTCCGGCGGCTCCATGACGCAACGGCCTACGAGGGAACCGGCGTCGGCCTTGCCATCGTGCAGCGTGCGGCAGAGCGGCATGGCGGCAGCGTATGGGCCGAGGGCCAGCCTGGAGAAGGCGCGACCTTCTACGTCCGATTGCCCGACGGCAATTAGGGACAACGCGCCCGCCAGCGCAGCCCATGCGCGGGGATGCGGAAGTCATGGCTGACGTCAATATTGGACGGGGGCAATATCGCGAGGGAGGCATATGGAAAGACCGAAGATACTCGTCGTCGAAGACAACCAACTCATCCGGGAAGAGATACGCGGCACGCTGGAGAAGCAGGGATTTCAGGTGAAGCTCGCGGCGGATGGGGCGGCGGGCCTTGAGCTTGCGGCCTCGTTCAAACCGGACCTGGTCATCCTAGACATTGTGCTCGCCGGCGATGAGTCGCCTGGCCAGCACGCCATGGACGGCATCGAAGTGCTGCGCCGTCTGCGGGACCATAGCGAAGTAGCCGTGCTAATGCTCACCGAGACAGCCATAGGCTATGTCAAGGTGGCCGCGTTGACGCTCGGGGCCGATGACTATCTCACCAAGCCCTTCGACAATGAAGAATTGGTCGCCCGGATAAGGGCCATCCTCCGGCGCTCAACGGGACGGGACGCGGTCGAGCCGCCGCTGGAGTTCGCCACGATTCGTATCGAGCCGAAGTCCCGCCGGGTCTTCAAGCATGGCCGCGTGCTCGACCTCAGCCCCATCGAATACGATATCCTCTACACCCTCGCAAAACGCCCCGAACAGGTGTTCACACGTACGCAATTGTTGGAACGCGCCTGGAAGAACGAATACTACGGAGACGAGCGGGTGGTCGATGTCCACATCGGCCGGCTGCGAAAGAAGGTTGAGGATAATCCACGCAAGCCCAGCATCGTGGTGACCGTCCGGGGGGCGGGCTACCGCTTCGAGGATTATCCCGCCGCTTAGCCTCTGGGGCCGCTCTCAAGCCGCGGATAGAAAGACACGTTTCATGGAAGTCATCATCCGTCCAAATGCCGAAGCCGCGCGCGAGTTGACCGCGGCGCTCATCGCGCAGGCCGTCAGGCATGATCCCGGCCTTGTCCTCGGGCTGGCGACCGGGCGCACGATGGAGGCGCTGTACGCATTGTTGGCCCGCGAGCACCGTGA
>CAZLBS010000434.1:3486-3781 GCA_964557505.1 uncultured Nitrospiraceae bacterium
ACTTGGATGAATACATCGGCCTCCCGCCAGACGACCCGCACTCGTACCGCGCCTACATGCACGAGCATCTCTTTCGGCACATCAATATCGACCTGGCCAACACGCATTTGCCCAATGGCATGGCCCCCGATATCGACGCCGAGTGCGCGCTATATGAGGAAAAGATTGCGCAGGCGGGCGGCATCGGACTGCAACTGCTCGGCATCGGGCGTTCCGGCCACATCGGTTTCAATGAGCCGCTGTCCGCCATGTTTAGCCGAACACGTCCGAAGGCCCTCACGCCGATGACCGTTGC
>CAZLBS010000435.1:0-3778 GCA_964557505.1 uncultured Nitrospiraceae bacterium
AACGTGAGCGCATCCATGCGCGGCATCTCGATAGCCAGCGTCACGACATCTGGCTGCAGTTCAACGATTTTATCGCGCGCGACGAATGGGTCGGGGGCCGTCGCCACCACCTCAATGTCCGCATCGCTGGACAGCACATCCGTCAGCGTGTTGCGCACGACGGCTGAGTCATCCACCACGATGACGCGAATCTTTCGGTTCATGGAGAACGGAAGATGCTGGCCCATGAACTTCGGCTCCTGGGTTTGGGTTTACCCCACCTCGAACACCACGACAAGCGGGGTTTCGTCGCAATTGAAGATTAGCGCGTGCGCGCTGTCAGCGGCCTGGAAGACCTCAGCAACCGGCGCACTGCCGGCGGAGGGCGAACTGATCTCGCACGACACCATGTCGCCAGCTTCCACCGTGATGGCATGCCCGCACAGGACGTTCGCCAATTCCTTCAAGGCATCCGCCCGCTGCTCATCCGTTACCTCCTCGGGGCTGTCCTCGCCCAGCATGTTGGCCGCGAGTTCAGTTGCCTTGCTGTCGTCCATGAATACCTGAAGGGCGCCCTGAAGGTCCCCGCGAAACGTCACCCTTGCGTGCGACATGGCGCCCTCGTAGCCGTCGAATTCGTCCAGTTCAGCGGGATCGAGGAATAAGAACGCCATGCTTTCGAGCAATTCCTCGACCGTCGACGCAAGCGATGTTTGATTGTCCGCCATGGATCAATTCCCCTTGACCAAGTCCAGCAGCAAACCGTTCATCTGTTCCGGCGTAAAAGGTTTGCGCACGTAACCCCGCACTCCCTTTGCCTGCAACTCATCCTTCTTCGCTTCAATCGTGTCGGTCGAAATAATGACAATCGGAATGGAGCTGAGGTCCGGGTCTTCGGCAACCCGGTCGATGAATTCGAAGCCGTTCATGACCGGCATGTTGATGTCGGTAAAGATGATGTCAATCCATTCTTTGTCGAGCAGGTCCAAACCTTTCTGGCCATTGCCCGACGCCACATCGAGGTCGCCCATGCGCAGGCTCTTCCTGACCATAGCGCGCACCGTGCGCGAGTCATCCACGACCAGCACCTTGATCATCGCAAGTCCCCTTTGCCACGGCACGGCCGATGGCAGCACAGCTGGCGTCGGGCGCCATCTACAGCAGCCGGATCCGTCCGGGCGATTGCCGTGTCCCTCGTCATATTTCCACCTCTTGCCGCTGCGAACGAATGACGGTGCGGCCATCGGCCATATAGAGCACCAAGGTGCGTGATTTCGAGCCGCCGCATTCTTCCCCCTTGATCATGATCTCGTTTTTCCACAGCAGCTTGCGCACAACGGCGTAGTTGCGCTCGCCGATGCGAAACATTTTTTTGTCATCCAATAGCGTCGATGCCCCGGCAATCTTGGCCTCCAAGCGCGCCTTCTTCGCGCCCATGTCCAGCAGATGTTGCAAGAGCCGCATCACGCCGGTGTCCGTGAACATCTCAGGTTTGACCTTCGCCTTTTCCGGCTCCATTTTGGAGAGGGGCAACATGGTGTGCACCATCCCCCCCACCCTCGCGACGGGGTCATAGAGGGTCAGGCCAATGCACGAGCCCAGCGAGTAGGTCGTGATCACATCATTGGGATCACGCGACGTGGCCATCGCCCCGATGCCGACAATTCGATCCATGCAGATTTCCTTGAGCGCCGCTGACAGCGTCAATCACGCCTAACCGCCAGTCTTGCGGTAGACGGTTGGACGCACGGTCGCAAAGACGTCGGTCAGCCCAGTCAAACACTCGGCATGCCCGACAAACAAGATGCCATTGGGCCGAAGCAGGCGGTGAAACTCCGCCACAACCCGGCGGCGCAATTGTTCATCGAAATAGATCATCACATTCCGGCAAAACACGACATCCACCATGGCGCGCACCGGATAGGGAAAGGTGCTGAGATTGAACTGCCGAAAGCGAATCATTCGCCGCAGGTCGTCACTGGCGCGGTAGACCTTCTGGCCGTTGCTTCCCGGGCCGGCCTCGAAGTAGGCATCTCGCAGGGCTCGCGGAATGCCCGACGCGCGTTCCTCCGTGTATTCGCCGGCCATGGCTTTTTTGAGCACATCCGTATTGATGTCGGTAGCAAGGATTCGCGCATCGAGGGCGCCGTCCGTGTCGGCCGCCCGTACCGTCATCGCAATCGTGTACGGCTCCTCGCCCGTAGACGCAGCCGCGCACCAGATGCGGAACGGCTCGCGGCTCGAGGGCCGCTTGAGCAACAGGTCGCGCAGGTATTCGAAGTGCTGCGCCTCGCGGAAAAAGCTCGTGACATTGGTCGATATCGCGTCCAGCAATTCGGTGATTTCACGTCCGGAACGATCTTGCTTCAGGTATTCGACGTAGTCGCGAATGGAAAGGAGGCCGAGGGCGCGCATGCGCTTGCCAAGTCTCGACGACACCAGCGCTTGTTTGTGATCGCCCAGCACGATGCCGCTGCGCTCGCGTACGATTGTTCGAATCGCATCGAAGCTGCGCGGATCGATCGGCTGTCCCACGACGGCCATACGGTACGTCCCTGCGCTGTTCGGCGCGGCTGCGCCGGCAGCGTTTCTGAAGAAGCGTTCCTAAAGACGCGATAGCCATACGGCATGCACGCCGCGCGGCAGGCGTTTAGTCGCTTCAGCCTGTGTGCACGCCTGCGTCTTCCAGCGTGGCCGCGCCGACGGCTTCATCGTGATGGCCATTGCCCGCCGCGCTTTCCGCCACGCCTTGGGGCGAGGCAGGGGGCGGCTCGAGATCGACTCCTCCGCCGGTGCGGTGCGCCAGGCGAATCACCCCGGCGACATCGAGAATGAGCCCCACCTGGCCGTCCGGCATGATGGCTCCGCCGGCCACGCCATCCACGTCGCCCATCGTCGAGCCGAGCGACTTGATCACAATCTGTTGCTGGCCCAATAGTTCATCCGTCAGCAGGCCGGCCAGCTTGCCCTCATCCTCGACGACGACGACGAGCGCTTTGGTCGGGTCTTTCTCGTACCCCGACGCTTGAAACAGCCGCCCAAGCCGCATCAAAGGAATGAGCTGCCCCTGCTCCTTGAGCATCTCGCCCTTCTGCACCACGGTTGCCAGGTCGGTTGGTGCGGGTCTCACGGAACGCATGATCGAAAGCGTCGGAATGACATAGCGCTGGTCGCCCACGCGCACCACCATCCCGTCGATGATCGCCAGCGTAATCGGCAGCCTCAGGCAAACAGCCGTGCCCTTGCCTACTTCGGTCGACACCTCGATCTGACCGCGCAGCGCGTCGATGTTTCGGCGCACCACATCCATGCCGACGCCGCGGCCGCTCACGTCTGAAACCTGCTTGGCCGTCGAAAAGCCCGGCTCGAAAATGAGATTGCACAAGTCTTTGTCCGAGATCGGCTCATCCGGGCCGAGCATGCCCCGTTCGATCGCCTTGTTGCGGATTGCATCCTTGTTGAGCCCCCGGCCATCGTCGTGAATCTCAATGTAGATGTTGCCGCCCTTATGAAAGGCCCGCAGCTCAACCTTGCCTGCCGCCGGCTTCCCGGCCTGCACGCGCTCCTCGGAAGTCGGTTCGAGTCCATGATCAACCGCATTGCGCACCATATGCACCAAGGGATCGCCGATTTTATCGACCACGGATTTGTCGAGTTCGGTGTCTTCCCCGCTCATGACGAATTCAACTTGCTTGCCGGCTTTGCGGCCCAAATCGCGGACAAGGCGCGCCATCTTCTGGAACGTGGCCCGCACCGGCACCATGCGCAGCGACATGCCCACCTGTTGCAGATCCCGCGT
>CAZLBS010000436.1:0-3767 GCA_964557505.1 uncultured Nitrospiraceae bacterium
AGGCGGCCTCAAGCTGACGGACAATCGCTCCGGGAAGGTGGTGCTTGTTGGAGCCCGCGCAAATCCCAAGGGCGCCATGATTGTCACGAGCGATCCTTCCAGCGGCGGCGTGGCCACAGTGCCGCTAGCCTCCGTTCTAGACAAGCTCGACCCCTCCGTGGTCATTGAAGTGCTCGCCACGCAGGAACGCGCCTTCGGCGAAAACGACTTGCCCAAACCCACGATTTCTTAGGCGTGCCTCTCCCCGCAATTCCCGCAGTCCTGTGGTATATTTCTTAGGGACATGACGTTATGGGGGAGACGCATTAATGCCGCTACGCGATTCGCTGCCGGAGATTTTCGGCGATGTAACCAGCCTGCCAAGCTTGCCCGCCGCGGTAAACGAAGCGCTGCAATTGCTCCAACAGGAAGAGAGCAGCATGCACGATATTGCCGCTGCGCTCGAGCGCGACCCGGCGTTGACCATGAAGATTTTGCGTCTGGCCAACTCCGCCTATTTTGGGCTTCGCCAGCAGGTTACGTCAGTCGAGCATGCTGCCGCGCTGCTCGGGCGGCGCGTCATTCGCAACGTGGTGCTCAGTGCTTCCGCGTTTTCGGAGTTTTCCAAGAGTACGGAAGACTTCATTTTATTCAGCATTGCGACGGGCACCGTAATGGAATCGCTCGCGGCCCGTTCATCGGCTGCGGGCGTGTCGCGGGGCGACGCCTTCACGTTTGGCGTGTTGAATCATGTGGGCACGCTCATGCTGCTGGAATACTTGCCGGCGCAGTTGGCGGAGGCGCACAAGCGCTGCGAGCATGAGGGCCTGACCCTGACAGAGGCGGAGGAAGCCACCATTGGCGTGAATCACGCGGAGGCCGGCGCCGTGCTCTGTCGACATTGGGGGTTGCCGGAGCGGTTTTCGCTTGCCATTGAACACTATCAAACGCCCGCGCGCTGCCCGGATGACTCGGTGCGTCCTTGGTCTGCCTTATTGGGCATCGCCACCTTTGTCTGTTTGGAAGCCGGTTATGGCAACGACCCGCATGCTTTCGTCTACCTCGACGATGATTTCTGGAACGCAGGCGGCTTGGAGCCGGACGTGCTGGTCGACGTCAAGCGCGAACTGGCCGCAGCCTCTGAGAGTATCCGAGAGCTGGCCGCAGCTTGTACGTAAGCAACAGCGCCTTGCATCCTGCCGTCCGCCCCCTCCACACTATGGGCTCACGTGGGAGGGGTGAATCCATTCGCCAGGTACACGATATCGATCAATTATTGAGCGAGATAGTCTCGCTGCCCAGTCTTCCGCGCACGGTGTCTCGCGGCCTGCAGGTATTGAAGGACGAAGAGAGCACATTGGCCGATGTCGCTGAATTGCTGGCGACCGATCCGGCCCTTGCCATGAAGCTGCTCCGGCTGGCCAATTCGGCTTACTTCGGCATCAAGCAAGAGGTGCGCTCGGTCGAACATGCGGTGCCGCTGCTGGGGCGCCGGGTCGTGCGCAACCTGGTCATTAGTGCCACCGTCTTTGATCGCTTTGCAAAGAACACCTACAGCTTCATGCGCTATAGCGTGGCGACGGGCATGGGCATGGAGATTCTGGCACGCATTTCGCCCAATGCCAGCCTCGAAGCCGATGAAGCCTTTGTATACGGCATCCTGCACAACGTGGGCATGTTGGTGTTGGCCGAGTACCTCCCGAACGACAACGAGCAAGCGCGGGTCGTGAGCGCGGGGCGGGAGATCCCGCTCGTCGAGGCCGAACGGCAGGTCATCGGGGCCGACCATGCCCTCATTGGCGCCCGGCTCTGCACGCATTGGCATTTGCCGTCCCAGTTCTCGGAAGCCATAGCGGGCTACCGGCAACCGGCCACGTGCGAAACAGAAGCTTCAAAGCCTATTGCGGCCTTGCTTGGCGTCGCCGCCCACATTTGCGTGCAAGCTGGCTTGGGAGATGACCCGCGCGATTTGATGCGGCTCACGCCGGAGCACTGGGAGTATTCGCGCCTCGGCAGCCATGACGTGATGCGGGCTACCGGCGAGTTTTTCGATGCCCTCCCGGGGGTCAATGAACTTGTCGCCGCATGTGCATGACGCCCAATCTAACGGCTTGATCCACATGCCGCCCGCTTCCACAATAAGAGAAGCTCTCTGGGGGAAACGGCGGACAGGCAATGTGATTGGCTGGGCCTTGGCTCGCTCGATTCGCATGCCTCGCCGAGCAAGGTAGCGCTTGTGGCAAATGATGGCGGAATGGCCAGTCCCGCGCGAAACATCGAGGAACTGCTCTCCGGCATTGTCTCATTGCCAAGTTTGCCGGGGACGGTGGCGCGTGCCTTGGGCATGCTCAACGACCCCGACTGCAATCTTGGAGAAGTGGGCCAATTGCTGTCGACGGATCCGGCGCTTGCGCTAAAAATTCTGCGGCTAGCGAATTCGGCGTATTACGCTTTGCGGCAGCAAGTGTCCAGCGTGGAGCACGCGGTCACCCTTTTGGGCCAGCGCGCGATCCGCAATCTTGTGGTCAGCGCGACCGTGTTCAATCAATTTGAAAACAACACGCGGGCGTTCATGCGGTTTAGCGTGGGTACGGGCATGTGCATGGAGATCCTGACCCGCGTCTCGACGCGGGTCCAGGTGCCGCCTGATGAAGCCTTTGTCTATGGCGTGCTGCACAATATCGGCACGTTGATTCTTCTGGATGCCTTGCCGGAAGAAAGCGAGAAGGCCCGTGTGATCGCATCGGAGCGGGGCATCGCCTTGTTCGAAGCCGAGCGTGAAATCATCGGTATCGACCATGCGGCGCTTGGCGCTGAGCTGTGCCGTCATTGGAAGCTGCCGGGCCAAATAGCGGATGCCATTGGGGGACACCGCGACTTGAGCGCCTGCCGTGATGAGCGCGCTGTGCCGCTTGCGGCTCTCTTAGGCATCGCGACCTATATCGGATATTTGTCAGGGCTTGGCGATGACCAGCGTCAGCGCTTTACTCCTCAAGCCGCACACTGGGACGCAAGCGGCCTGCCCACGGCACGGCTGCCAAACATCATGAATGAGTACTATGAATCCCTCCCGGGCGTGGATGAACTCGTGGCTGCCTGCGCCTAAGGGCCGCGGCTCTGCTTCGCCATGCACCTAACCCGGCTGCAGTGCGCGAATTTCCGCTTGTTGAGCGAGCTGTGCTTCGAACCTGGGCCGGGCATCAGCGTGATTTACGGGGGCAACGCGCAAGGCAAAACGACCCTGCTGGAAGCGGCGCTCTACGCCGCGGCAGCGCGCAGCCACCGGACCAACGCGGACAGCGAACTCGTCCGGGAAGGATGCGAATCGTTTCGCGTGCGCCTCGATGCACAGGAAGGCGGCCATGCCATCAGCCTCGAAGCGGCATGGTGGCGCGGGGCAAAGCGCTTTAAGGCCGATGGCGTTGCGCTCGCGCGGCTAAGCGACGTGCTTGGCTTTGTCCGCGTGGTGTTTTTTGCCCCGGAGGATTTGGCCCTCATCAGCGGCAGGGCCCCCGTGCGGCGAAGATTTGCCGACATGGAACTGGCCCAACTGCGGCCGGCATATCTCCACGCGCTGCAGCAGTACCGCGGCGTCTTGCGGCAGCGAAATGAGTTGCTCCGGACCCGTGGCGAGGGCGACGAAGCGCAACTCGAGGTGTGGGATGTCCAACTGGCGGAGCTTGGCGCCCAAATCATGCGCGAGCGGGCCGAATGGTTGGCGCTTCTCTGCAAGCATGCCGAAGCGGCCTATGCCCATATCGCAGGAGGCGAGACGCTTGCAGTGGCCT
>CAZLBS010000437.1:0-3746 GCA_964557505.1 uncultured Nitrospiraceae bacterium
GAGCACGACGTCGCCCTCGAGGACGTCGAGCAGGTCGTGGTCCAGCGGCACCTGGTAGGTGCGACGCCCCATGAGCACGGCGCCCACCTTATCTGCAATCTGGCGCATGCGCGCGAAATTAACGCGGCGTGGATAGGCACTGTAGCCGGCTAGCAAGATGAGGGGCTTCACCTCCTCGGCCTGCTTTTCGATGGCATCGTAGTCGAGCAAGCCATCCTTTTCGCTGACGCCGTAGCTATACGCGTGGAACATTTTGCCGGAAACGTTGTGCCGGTACCCATGCGTCAAATGCCCTCCCGCGGCCAGATCGAGCCCTAAGATGCGCTGATTGCCCAATTCCTGCCGGATGCCTTCCCACTGCTCGCCGGTGAGCGCGGCAGGGTTGGTAACGGAGAATTGCTCCATGCGCGGGTTTTGAACGCGGGCCTGCAAGATCGCCCAGAAAGCGATCATGTTGGCGTCGGCCCCGCTGTGCGGCTGCACGTACGCGTGTTCCGCTCCAAAGAGTTTGCAGGCTTGCTCGCATGCATAGGCCTCGAGGGCGTCGATGTTGTCGCAGCCTTCGTAGAAACGTGCGCCCGGATAGCCTTCGGCATACTTGTCTGTCAGCAGATTGCCCATGGCGAGTTGCGTGGCGAGGCTGCAGTAATTCTCACTGGCAATGAGCTTGAGGTAGCCGCGCTGGTCGGCGAGTTCATGCACGATGCCGCGGGCAACTTCAGGGGCCACGCGCGCCGCTTCGCCCAATGCGGCCAAGTAGCCCACGAAGGCGGGGCTCACGTCTTCCGGCGCTGTCGAGGAAAGATATTCGGTTAAGGCATGCGAATGAGGTGCCGTTACTGCCACGATGAATGCTCCCTGGTTGCTCATGTAACAGTCGAAGGCTACCACAAGGCCCGGTGTTCCCGGAAGAGCTACCGACCTTCGAGCGCCGTGCAGCAAGAGGCAGCGCGGAGCGCTTCGGGAATGGCCGCCATGCCCGCATGACGCGTGCAGCATGGGGAGTGCGGGTCGCGGCCCGGGCCATGCCGCATGCTATGATGGGCCCATGAATAAAGGCTCGAACACGCATGATGGCCTCTGGCAAGACGTTCTTGCAGACGTGCGGGAACTGGTGAAGCGCGAGGCCCATCCAAAGCGCGGGACCCTTCTGCTCAGTCCCGAAGTCGCCATGCGGTTGACTGCCCTTCAAGAGTTCGGCGCGCCCAAACAAGCTCGACAAGAAGTGAACGAACCCGAAGCGGCCGCTTCCGCTGCTGTCTCCAGGGCCGAAGCGCCGGCCTCGCTATTTGCTGCTGCTGGGGCCGAGGCGCATCCGCCCGGCTGGGCCACGCTCGAAGAACTCGAACGAACAGTGAGTGCCTGCACGCGCTGTCCGCTGTGCGGCTCACGCACGCAGACGGTGTTCAGCGACGGCAATCCCAACGCCGAGGTCGTGTTCGTAGGCGAGGCGCCGGGGGCCGACGAGGACCGCCAAGGCGTGCCGTTCGTCGGGCGGGCAGGGCAGTACCTCACGCGCATCATCGAGCGCGGCATGAAGATGCGGCGGGAAGACGTCTACATCTGCAATGTCCTCAAATGCCGCCCGCCCAACAACCGCGACCCCAGCACCGAGGAGAAGCGCTCTTGCGAGCCTTATCTCGTGCGGCAGCTAGACCTGATACAGCCCAAGGTCATCGTTGCCTTGGGGCGCCACGCGGCCAATACGCTGCTCAAGAGCGATGCCTCGACGGGGGCATTGCGCGGCAAGTGGCACGAATACAACGGCATTCCCTTGCGGGTGACGTATCACCCGTCGTATTTGCTGCGCTGCCAGAACGACCCGAAGAAAGACCGCGAAGAGCGGGCGAAAGTGTGGGACGACATCAAGGCGGTGCTCACCTTGCTCGGCCGCCCGGCGCCGTAGGGCTTTTCTGACCATGGCCGAGGAAGAATCCTTGCAGGGCGTTAGGCGCTCCCCCT
Organism: uncultured Nitrospiraceae bacterium; assembly: GCA_964557505.1. Lineage (GTDB taxonomy): Bacteria > Hydrogenedentota > Hydrogenedentia > Hydrogenedentales > CAZLBS01 > CAZLBS01. The sequence continues at coordinate 1,963 of CAZLBS010000437.1, forward strand.
GGTTCAACAGCCTCATCAGCCGCGTGCTTCTGCTTTGCATCCTGCTGTTCTTGTGCCTGCTCAGTTCCGTGTACGTCATTACCAACTACTACTTCGGGCAAATGGCGAGGGAGATGGAAGCCCAGGCGGCGGATATCGCGGAGGAGATCAGCATCCAACTGCGGGACGCGCCGGGGGCCATGAAAGACACCGAACTCGAGCACGTCCGGCAAGAAACGCAAGACGCCTTCGAAGGCGTGGACCTGCATCTTGAAACCCTTGGCGCCTTGCCGGGGGAGACGCAGGTCATGCTGGAAACGCGTGCCGGCGGCGGCGTCACCAAAGTCGCGCGGTATCCCTTTATGGCGGGCGACAAGCCCATGCTGCTCACCATGCGCGTCGAACTGACGCCGCAGACCGAAATCATCCGGGCCTTCAGCAACCGCTATATGCTCTTCCTCACGGCTGTGTTCGTCATTGCGCTGGGCTTGCTGCTGTATCTCATCGCCAAGATCCTGCGCCCGCTGCGCGACTTGTCGCGTTCGCTCAGCGCCGTTGGGGAAGGAAATTTGCGTGAAGTGCAGACGGCCAACAGTTACGGTGAAATCATGGCGCTCGAGGAAACCTTCAATCGCATGGTGGCCTCATTGCGGGACAAAGAGCAGATCGAAATGAACCTTCGGCAAGCGCAGCGCTTGTCGGCCCTTGGGAATCTCTCGGCAGGCATCGCGCATGACATTCGCAATCCGCTCAATGCCATAAAATTGCTGGCGAGTCACGATGAGGCGGCCGCCTCGCCTGAGAGAACGCAGCGCCGCATGAGCACGATCCGGAAAGAAGTGGACCGCCTCGAGGAGATCGTTTCGGGCTTCCTCTCGCTTGCCAAGGAAACCGAACTCAATCCGGCGCCCACGCGGGTCGATGATCTGCTGAGCGAATGCATGCGACTGGTTTCGAAAGACGCCGAGGGCCGCGACGTTAATCTGCTTGCCGACCTGCGCGCGGGCGACACCGTGCTTGCGCTCGACGCGAAGCAATGGACACGGGCCATCATCAATGTGCTGCTCAATGCGCTGGACGCCTGCAAGCCCGGAGGACGCGTCCGGTTGTTCTCCCGGCGCTCCGATGAGGTGTGCGAAATCGAGGTGCGCGACGATGGCGGCGGCATTCCAGAGGATGTGCTCGAGCACGTGTTCGAGCCGTATTACACGACCAAGGCAACGGGCACCGGGCTTGGCCTCAGCATTACGCGCGGCATCATCGAGGAGCACGGCGGCCGCATCCATGTCACCAGCACCGAAGGCGCCGGGACGCAGGTGCTCATCACCATGCCGATCGGCGACAGCTAGCCGGCCATTTCCTTGATTTTGGCGAGCAGGCTGTCGCCATCGAGTTCCTGATGGGGCACGTGCTCGCTGATGCCGCCTGCGCCAATTTTCGTGACGCCGCGCCAGGCATACTTCGGCGTGAAGCCCCGCTCGAGAAGCCACGAGCCGTACCGCGTGCCGAGGCCTGTCACATGGTTTTGGCCCTCAGCGATGAATACGAACGGCGCCTTGCCCGCCTTCGCCAGCATGTCTTCGTCGATGACGTTTAGGGTCGGTTTGTTGATGAGGCCCACGTCGATGCCTTCGGCCCGCGCCCGCTCCACCGCGTCGAGCGCGCGCCAGAAAATCTCGCCATAGCTGATGACGTAGCCTGCCGTGCCTTCGCGAACCACCTCGTCTTTGCTGGGCTGGAATTGATACGCATCGCCATAAAACTTCTCGCCCGAGTCATTAAGAACGTAGGGCGCTTTCGAGCGG
>CAZLBS010000438.1:0-3743 GCA_964557505.1 uncultured Nitrospiraceae bacterium
CGGGAAATGCGCAAACGCTGGAAACAGGAGGCCCAACACCTCCTCCTTCTCCAAACTGCACCGCGGGACGCTGCTGCGCGCTGAAGGTGAGTGCAACGGCGAGGAGGGTGGAAGAAGGGGATGATACTCCCTTTTCCTTGCAGCATCATCAAGTGCAGCACGTATTCCGGAACATGGCTGCTTAAGGCAAGGAGATCTACCCGCGGGAGCCCGAAAGGCTCATTCTCTTCTCGCCGCTACTCGACCGGCGCCCTTTGCTGTTATAAAATGGGCACTGGCCAGCGTAGGTGCCAGCGCGCATCACTAATGCTTCCCCGGAGCGGGATGGCCTTGTGAGGAGAAAGCATGGGCAGAGAGAAACCCAAGAAGCCGAAGCGGAAGAGGAATGCGACCCCACCTCCCGGACCGCCTGATTTACTGCCTGGACTGGGAGGCGCCCCCCTGCCTCCGGAACCACCAAAACCGGCATCGCGTGAAGAGATTGAGCGAGTAAACCGGGCCCTCAGCAAGCTCGTCGCGGAAAGAGAATTCGCGGACGACGATGAGCTCAACGCCTACCTTGCCAGCTTGGCAGGCCGCTCCTTCGACGAAATCCTCGCGCAGGTGGAAGAGAGCCCGGAAGAGCAGGCACAGGACTTGGCCTACCAGGCGATGGAAGCCACCTCGCTGAAAGAAATGCAGTCCCTCTGCCGAAAGGCTCTGGAGCTGGACCCGCATTGCATCGACGCCCTGCTCATCAAGGCAAAGCTCAATGCGCCAACCGCCAAGATGCATGCTACGCGCCTGCGCACCATTGTGCGGGAGGCCGAGGAACGTTTCGGTGCGGAGTACATGGAAGAGAATCGGGGCCACTTCTGGGGCATGGTGGAGACCCGGCCCTACATGCGCGCCCGGCAGTCGCTCGCGCTCGCGCTCGAGGAAAGCGGCCAGATTGAGGAAGCCATCGCCGAGTGCGAAGGCATGCTGGAGCTGAATCCCGGCGACAATCAGGGCATACGAGACGGGTTGCGCGGACTCTACCTGCAGACAGGCAACCTCGAGGGCGTGCGGCGCCTCAACAAGGAGTATCCTGAAACTGTTTCTGCCATTTGCGCGTGGAGTATGGTCTTGGAGCGTTGGCTGTCCGGGAAAACCAAGGAAGCCACAAAGCACGCACGGGCCGCGCACAAGGGGAATCCGCATGTGGTGCCTTACCTGACCGGCAAAAAGAAGATGCCCAAGGTCCTGCCAGATTATTTCTCGTTTGGTGATACCAGTGAGGCTGTGATATGCGCGCAACTGCTCGGGCGGGCATGGAAGCAGCATCCCGAAGCAGTGGCATGGCTCGAAGGACTCGCGCTGCCGTAGTGTCCACTTTCCGATGATTCGCCGCCGGGGAAATACGCTTGCTCCCTCGAACAAAATACCGCGGCAAGCAAGCCTCTCAAGGTTGTGCTTCGCGAAGTTCCTGAGCCGAATCCACAGACTACGGCGTGACCTGTCCTGACAGCTGCTCGCCACCGTAGCGACCATACAGGCCCGTGCCGAAGCCGGGTTCCTTCAGCGGCGCATTTGCCGCGGACTCGAGTGCATTGGGAAGCGGTGTGCGCCCGATAATCCTGCCATCTTGTTCTATGGTCATCGCCTCGGCATCGAGGGTGAAGGTCAGCGTTGTCTCCCCCGCGCTCCATGCCACGGGCGCCGAAAGATGTCCGCCCACGTGAACATGTGTAATGCGGCCATACTCTTGCCATTTCCCCTTGCTGATGAAATCGAACCTGGGGTCCCATTCCAGGGGTGACTTTGAAGACGTTGCGATGAGCAAGGCATCCGCAAGCGGTATCATGCTCGTCACGCGTTGCCCCCATACGTTGAGTACGACACCGGCCTCCTGACTCTCTATCTCATACGGATGGGTGGTCGCATTGGTCGGTTCCGGGTGTGTGAACATGCGCCCCATGAAGCGCCACGATTCGCGGGATGGGTGATAGCGCCAGACTTCACCCCAGGGCCAGACCCCAACATACAACTCTCCACCATACGCGACGATGGTCTGTGCTTCGCGGGCAGCGTCGCTCACGCCCGGCATGACCGGTGGCCAGTCGTGCAGTTGTTCAATGGTTTCGCCGTTGAAGGCCAGCAATTCGCCCGATGGGTAATGGCCAAGGAGCAGCTTATCGTAGTATGTGAAGGCGGCGTACACCTGATAGCTTGTCTTCAAGTCTGCCTCGACAAGCACATGCCAAGCGCCATCCCGCAATGCATAGACACCGCCAATATTGGAACAGGATACGACCTGATCGCCCAGCTGGCCATAGGCATAGGGAAACTCACCGACTACGGGCAGCGTCTTGGTAATCGCGCCTTCCAAATCGACCGCGCCGTCTCCGGGTTGCCACGGGCATGCGAGCAATTTTGAGTAGCCAATTGTGTCATCCTCATGGAGCCGGTACCCGGGCTCGCCAGGCCGGAAGATGTGATAGAAGACAAGGTATCCGTTCGCATAGTAGAAGCCCCCGTAGGAGCCCTCTGGTGGCGGTTCAAGCACGACACTCTCGTCGAGATAAACGCGGCTGCCCTCAAAGGCAAGCTCCCGCGCGCCCACGAGCATTCCCACTCGCGCAGAATCTTCGGCCTGCCTCCACTCCGATGCCTGTGGGTCCCACAAGCGCAGGTCCGGATTCGCAGAAAAGACCTGCCCCTCCTTGTTGAACAAGTAGGTGCCGGTCAGCGTGCTGGGACGCGAGGTTTGCGCGATATCCCATTCACGCTCGAAGGTTTCTGGCCGGACAAAGAAGTGCACCGTATGCCGGTCGTGGCGAAAGCGTGTGTTGTAAGCGCCAGAGAATCCCGCGCCTATCGTAAATGCACCGTTTTCGGTCTGTACCTCAAACAGGGAGCCAAAATTCTGCCCAAGGTCTGCTCCACGATCCAGATGTAAGGTGATTGTGGTGGCACTCCCATGCATTGCGACGAGTCCCAACACCAACGCAAAGACCATTCGCATGCGCACACTCCTTCTTGCCAAACTCCAGCAAAGATTTCCTTTGCCCCTACCATGCCACAGTCGGGCAGGCTTAAGTCAGGCGGCGTACCAAAGCCGTGCGGACATCGGGAAGGCGCAGAGTGGCAACACATGCCGAAGACGAAAACGGGCAACGTCTTCAATAATGAGTGTGTGAGTCTTGACCTACGCTACCAGGAAGCGGAGGGCAACTGGCCGCCGACCAACAACCGGAGCTGTTCCTGTAAGGTGCATTAAACCTTTCGACTACCGCGGCGTACTTTCTATAGGACTGCTTTTCTTGAAATGGACATTCATCACGGACGCTCTCTCGCTTGGCGGTCATGTGCATGCTCACCTGCCTTCCTTGGCATTCGGGAAAGAGGGGGCGCACTACACGTGCATCGCTACGCCTCCGGTTGACGCCGCACGGTCCCGCCCACCACGAGGGCAGACGCGATGATCAAGAGGTTCTTCACGATGTATTGCCCTTCCATCGTCAAGCCATGTGGAATGCGGCCAGCTTGAAAGGTGACCTCCGGCAGGATCACCAAGGGCATGAACGTGCCGGCCATCTGCAGGGCGAGCAGCGCAATCGCCAGCCGCAGGGTTTTCTGGAACAGAAAGGCGACGCCGATAACGACTTCCCACCAGCCGATGACCGCCAACCAGCCGCCGGGTCCGAGCAGGGGCATCCAGGAGACCGTGGCCTTCACCAGGTCTGCCGCGGGGGACAATCCCAGTGGCTTGAGCAGACCGA
>CAZLBS010000439.1:0-3735 GCA_964557505.1 uncultured Nitrospiraceae bacterium
GGTCTGGGCGGGCGTGTTGGCCGCTGCCGTCATCGCAGTTGCGGTGCGTTATGACCTGCCGGAATTGATGGACGGCGGCGCGCAAGGCTTGTTTACGATTCTGCTGCTCCTGGGAACCGTGGCTGTTGCGTCGCGGTTTCCGCCTAGGCATTGGCTGCTTCGCTTGGCCGTGGCCGAAAAGGGGTATGCCGCTGCGGCGCGCGGGGGCTTGCTGGCGGCAATCGAGATCGTCCTGGCGTGGTCGCTCATAAATGCCCTGTTCCTGGACACGCCGCTTTTGCTGCGGGCGTTGCTTGTGCTCGTTAGCGGCATCGCATACTGGCGGCTGGCACGGCGGCTTGCTCCGGGCGCGCCGCCCGCTTGGCGCTTTGCGAAGGATGCGGTGTCTGGAGTCTTGGTGCTCGCGGCGTCGGCAGCGATTGCCGAAGCAGGTGCGCGCGTGTTGACGGGTCCGCCGCGCATGCGGCTGACGTTCGACCCGGCATACCGGTATTTGCCGGAGCCGGATAGCTACGCCTACTACTACTACCCAATTAACGAACTTGAGACGCGTACGAACACCTGGTACCGGAATGCGCAAGGAGCGCGCGGCCCACTGGCCGGCCCGAAGATGCCGCGTACGCTTCGAATCGTCATGCTGGGCGACAGCTACATCGAGGGCGTGACGCTGCCGGAAGGCGAGACCATTCCGGAGCTGCTGGAGGACCTGCTGCACCGCACGTTTCCCGAGCGGCGCTTCGAGGTGATCAATCTGGGTTTTGGCGGCAGCGGCCCGCTGCAGCACTTGGGCATGCTTGAACGCTTCGGGCTCGCCTTAGAACCTGACATTCTCATCTACGGTTTCTTTCCTGGCAACGACATCGCGGACTCGGCGGTGAGCGAGGGCTGGTTGCCGGAGGTGCACACGGAATGGCACCGGTACCGGTTCACCACGTTCGCGGCCCCCGTGTGGAGCGCGCCAGGCATCGAGCGCACGCTGCGCGAAGACAGCGCCCTCTACCGGCTTTTGGATGATGCGGGCGCTGCAGGTTACGTGACGGTCGTGCAGGGTTTGTCGGAACTCTTTTTCTTGGAGCGCTTCGACGCCGTGGCGGGCAGCCCGTCTGACCCGAACTTGGGCACGCTGATGATTAATGAATGCCCCTGGCGCGAGGAGACCGAGCGGGCCTTTGAAGCCAGTGTGTCGCATCTGCATCAGATCCAAAACACGGCGAGTGAACATGGCATCCAGATGCTGCTCTTTTCGATTCCTTCGCTTCACGATGTCAGCGAGGGGCTGTTCCAGTATTTCGAGGAACACTATTGGCCCTTCGAGAGCGAACTCTGTTTTGGGTCCGGTCATGAGCAGATTCATGCCCGCCTGCGCGATGAAGGTTTCGACACCGCCCATTTCTTCGACTACTTGCGGCTGCAACCGGATGAGGTGCGGCGTGAAATGTACTACCCGCACGATGGCCACATGAGTCCGATTGGGGCCGGCATGACGGCTGCGTACCTTGCCGGGGTGCTCGTGACGCATGAAGCGTTCGAGGAGCACTTCCCCGGCAAGGCCGGCGCCGTTTCAATACCCCTGCAGCAAACGCCGTTAACGGCGCCGCCGGAAGCCTGGTAATGCCGGCGGCGCCGCGGCAGGCTTAGCGGGACGCGACTGGAGCGGGTGCGCAGGCGCAACTGCTGGTTGGACGCTGGTCTTGTTCGACCCGCCTCCAGGCATCATCCAACTTGCGCGCATAGGCCATGGCTTCATCATTTCGGCCTTGGGCTTCCAACGCTTGCTTGAGCCCCAAGAGCGACCAGCCATTGCCTGGGTGATCGAGTTGGTCTTGGCGGTAGAGCGCCTCGGCGCGCCCGGCCTCGCCTGCCTCGAGGAGCAGCGCGCCCATGGCATGGCGCACGGGCAACACCCAGCCGGGCGGCTCGTCGTAGACCAGCCGGTCTTCCGCGGCCATCGCTTTTTCGAGGGCGGCCCATGCCTCGTCCAGCCGTCCTTCGCGGTAGGCCAACTCGCCTTGGAGCATGTGGCGCGCAATCGGCAACACGTCATGCGCCTTGTTGGAGAAGACCCACCAGTCGCCCGGCACCTCTTCGACCTGCGCTTCAAACTTGGCGATTTCCTCGCGGGCCTCATCCGTGCGGCCCAAGGCCGACAACGCAATGCCGCGTGCGTAGTAGTGCACCGCCAGCCACATGGGCCGCTTCTCCGGAGGCGCGGGCTCGGCCAGCACCTCTTCCCACTTTCCGAAGCGGATCATCACGTGCTGCGCCGTCGGCATGACGCCCTCGATGATGAAGGCCAGTTCATCCAGCGTGGGCTCCGGCACGCTTTGCTCCAGTTCCCGCGCCGCTGACATCGCCCGCTCGTAGCGCCCTTCCATCATTGCCGCGAAGGCTAGGAAGTGCCAGTTGTGGGCGTGGTACAGATAGTAGAATCCCGGCTCCGTGCCCAGTGCGAAAAAGCGCGCGTCCGCCTCGAGCGCCTGCTCGTTTGCTGTCACCGCGTCGGCGTAGCGTCCGACGCGCGCATACAAGTGCGACGGCATGTGCTGGAGATGCCCCGCGTCAGGCGCCCGGCCAACCAGCCGGTCGGCCGCCGCTTCCGCCTTCTCAGGTTCCGCGCCCGCCTCCATCGCGTGAATGTACAAATGGCATAACTGCGGATGGTCCGGATGCTGCGCTAGCCCTGCTTCCAACACCGCCACGATTTCGGTCATGCGGCCCTTGGGCTCGAGCGCTTCCGTCCAGTAATCCCACGGCTGCAGGTTCATGAGCGATTCCGCATACAGCGCCGCCACGTCAGGATGCCGCGGATGCGCCTCGTGCACCACCTGCATCGCATTGGCATAGGCCTCGTCATAGGGCCGCTGCGCCTCGGGCGGCGGCCATGCCTGCCGCGCCGACACCGCCTCGACAAGGGCCCGCTCGACGGGCGCCTCATCGTCCAGCAGCGCACGCGCCCTTTCCGCTGCCTCGAATCCCGCCTGCCACTGCGCCTCGCTTACCTCGGGGTTGTTGATGTGCATGCCATGCGCATAGGCAATCCCCCACCACGGCATGGCCGCCTCCGGATCGAGCGCGGCGGCCTCCTGAAATGAGCGAATCGCCTCGCCGTGATTGAACCCGTAGCACAGCAAAATGCCCTGGTCGAACCAATGCTGCGCATCTTCCGAATCCGTCGTGATGGCGAAGCGGTGCGTATTCAGCCCCGGCATCAGCCGTGACCCGGTCGACCCCGGCTCGAGCGGTTCGCCCGCCCCGGCAGGCAGACCGACAAAGGCGATGGCAGCAAATGCGCAACAACAAACCGCTGCTCGAACGTTATGCATGTTAAAAACTCCCCTCCTGTTCTCGCTCTGCCCATACATGTGCAGGCACAGCGCACCCGTTACAGACATATGCAGTAATCAATTCGAACGCGCCCCACGGCAGCGCCAGCATAGCCCGCCCTGCGCGAGCCGTCAATAACCCGGACGCTATGCGCATCGATGTTTTTGAGGGGTTGACACGCGCCTCAAATCGTATTAAGGTATTAATACGATGAGCAAGGAGGCGAGGGAGCGAACCTCGCCGGGAGCGCGATGCACATTCATTTGAACGGACACGACCGCCGCCCGATTTACCTGCAGATTGTGGAGCAGGTGAAGTACGCGATTGCGTCGGGGCGCTTGTCGCCCGGCGAGGAGCTGCCGGCGGTGCGGGTGCTGGCGCAGCGGCTGCTGATAAACCCTAACACGGTGG
>CAZLBS010000440.1:0-3723 GCA_964557505.1 uncultured Nitrospiraceae bacterium
CGGTTAGGAACACCCTAATCGCTGAAAGCTCCATTTCCAACTGAGGCGGGACAAAGGGGCATGCGTACTGTGAACTGGGTTCCCTGGCCGGGCGTGCTCTCGGCATCTATCGTGCCGCCAAGGGTCGTGGTGACCAAGTTGAACACGAGATGCAGGCCGAGGCCGCTGCCGCCCCGGCCGCGCTTCGTTGTAAAGAATGGGTCGAAGATACGAACCAAATTCTCGGCCGGAATGCCTTTGCCATCATCGCTGTAGACAAAGAGTAATTCCCCACCGTTCCGCGTGAATGTCATGCGAATGGCGCCGGCCTCATCGTCTTCGTAGGCGTGCACGATGGAATTCATAATGAAGTTGGTAACAACCTGAGAGAAGGCGCCCGGGTAACTGTTGACCTCGAGATCCTCCGGCGCTTCAACGTGAATCGTGTGCTTGAGGCGTTTGAGTTTAGGGCGGAGGCTAAGCAGCACCTCGCCGACATAGTCGCGCAGGGGGAAAGGGCGCAGCGCCTCGCTCGACTGGTCGACGGCCACCTTCTTGAAGCTTTGTACAAGTTCGGAAGCGCGTTGAAGGTTGCTCAGCAGCATTCGGCTTGATTCGCCTGCCGTGGTCACAAAGGCTTCGAGCGACGACTTCTTCAAGGCGCCGTCTTTGAATTCCGCGTTGAACTGTCCCGTGCGCTTTTCAAGATGCGAGGCGGCTGTAAGCGCCACGCCTACGGGCGTGTTGATCTCGTGCGCGATGCCGGCGACCAACTCGCCTAGGGCGGCCATCTTTTCCGATTGCACCAGCCGGGTCTGCGTGGTCTTGAGGGCTTCCATTGCTTGCTTCAATTCGGCATTGGACTGCTGCAATTCATGGGTCCGCTCTTGAACGCGCCGCTCCAGCATGGTGTTGGCATCTCGCACACGCTGTTCCGCCAGGCGGCGCTCTGCCTCTTCCCACGACAGCGCCACATAGTCGGCCATGCTTGCCAGAAACTGTTCTTCTTCGGGATGCCACTGACGGCTGTGGGTGACTTCCGCGAAGATGACGCCCCATGGCTCCCCTCCGGTGCGGACAGTGGCGCATAGCAACGCATTGACGCGTTGTTTGTTGAGATAGAGTCCCCAAAATTCGGCGACGCGAGGGTCGTTCCACGTATCGCTCACGACGAGCGAGCGTCCCTGAACAAGAGATTCCCAAAGGTTCGGAGCCCCTTCCAGGGAGATGGCGACCGCGCGTCCTTCAAGCGTGCCGCCGTTCGGGTGCAGGGCCCGCAACCGCAGGGTGCTCGTATCGTTTTCGAACATCCATATCAGCACGCGGTGCACCCCAAGGACGCTGTGCGCGGTCTCGGAGATTTCCTGCAGCATCAGCCCGAAGTCGCCGGACTTGGAGATCTCCATTCGGGCGAGTTTGCCCAGGGCTTCGTTTTGCTTTTGGATCCGGTCGCGGCTGCATTCGAGCGCGTCCTCCGCCAGCCGCCGCTCGGTCACATCCTTTATCAGCCCGGTATAGGTCAGTTCGCCCTCTTGCTCGCCCTGGCTGATTTGGATCTCCGCCCAGAATGGCTCCCCGGTTTTGCGGCGGGCGGGCAGTTCGGTTTCGTGCTCGTCGCCTTGGAGCAATGCGGGAAGGGTGAGGGTCGCCGTGCCGTCTGACCCGGCAAACAGCGCTGTCACGGGACGCCCCAGCATTTCGTCCAGCGCATAGCCAAAGATCTTTTCAACACCGGGATTGGCGCTGGTGACCGTGCCGTCAGTGGCGAAGGTGACGATGCCATCCTGCAGGCCGCGGACAATGCTCTCCGCGCGTGCCACTGCCCGCTGCAACAGGTCCATCACCTTGTTGTAATGCCGCGCGATTTGCCCGACCTCGGTGAAGGGCTCTACCGGCACGCGCATGCTGAGGTCGCCGGCACGGCCTTGCCGCTCCATGGCGCCGAGCAGGTCGATGAGTTCGGTGCTTGCCCCATGCTCCGCAATGTTGAGGCCCTGCAGTTCTTCTTCGGGCGAGATGCGCAGCGGAAAGATTTTGTTCACGAGCCATAGCACGACGAAGGCCACGCCAAATGCCCATGCCCCGGTCATCGCAATGCCGGTCAATTGAATCTGCAATTGCTCGAAGCGCGTAAGGCCCGTGTCCAGAATCGTGAGGTCGCCGAGCAGCGCCACGGCAATGGTGCCCCAAACGCCCGCCGCCAAATGCACGGGAATGGCGCCCACCGCATCGTCGATCCAAAGCGCCTCGAGCAGGCGATCGCACAAGAGGGCGATCCACCCGCCCACCGCGCCAATGAGCAGGGCGGAAACCGCTGACACGCAATGGCAATTGGCGGTAATGGCGACGAGGCCGGCAAGGGCGCCATTGATGACCAGTTCCACATCCGGGCGTCCGCGCATCGCCCAGCCGGCGGCCAGCATCGCGACGGCCCCGGCTGCGCCCGCGAGCGAGGTGTTGGCGATGATCACCGCCACGCTCTCATTCATCTCGAGCGTGCTGCCGCCGTTGAAACCGAACCAGCCGAAGAACAGCAGGAGCGCGCCGAGCACGGACAAAGGCAGGTTGTGGCCGGTGATGTCTTGCGGCTTTTCGCCCCTGGCAAACCGGCCCGTACGCGATCCCATGATGAGCAACGCGGCAAGCGCCACCCAGCCGCCGACGCTGTGCACGACAGTGCTGCCGGCAAAATCGATGAAGCCGCGCGTGCCGAGCCAACCGCCCTCTGAAATGCCCTCGGCCCCGTTCCAGGCCCAATGGCCGCTGACGGGGTAGATGAGGCCCGAGACGAGGATGGTCATGATGATGTAGCCGAGAAAGCGGACGCGCTCGGCGATCGCGCCGGAGAGAATGGTCGACGCGGTTGCCGCGAACATAGCCTGGAAAAAGAAGAACGCCGCCATCCACGCGCCGGCCGTCTCGAAAGGAAGCGTGAACAATGTCGAGCCGAACCACCCGCCTTGGGTGGCGCCGAACATGATCCCAAAGCCCACAGCCCAAAACAGGACGAACGACACCGCAAAATCGGTGAGATTCTTGATGGCGACGTTGATGCTGTTTTTCGAGCGGGTGAAGCCGCTCTCCAAGCACATGAAGCCGCCCTGCATGACAAACACGAAGCAACCGGCAATGATGATCCACAGGATGTGGAACAGGCTATCGTCCATCGGGCCATTCTCCTTGAACGCCGCATGAGCGATACATGCGCATCCAATCCGCACGGAGGCATTCCTGCCTCTGCGCGGCCTCCCCCCTGCCATTGGCGCATCGCTGCTGATCCGCCTGCCCGACTTCTTTGTACGCTGTATAGGCTCCCCAACATGCCGCCCCAAAGACCGCGCTCTATCCCTTCGCGCAGGAACTCCTGAGGCTGCACATGCTGGCCAGCGCACCGGAAGTGTACCCGCTCCATCGCATGCATGACAAGAGTTTTACCTCGTTTTGCTGGTATTGTCAGTCCGCAAATGACGAACATGCAGAGCGGGAATGCGGTGTTGTATAAGGTTGAGGCGCTTAGGGGCGGCATGGGAGAGCGAGCATGAAACGGCGGACGTTTCTTCGGCGGGCAAGCATGGCAGCGGCAGCGGCGACGGCGCGTTCGGTATCGGCGCAGGCGCAAAGGAGCGATGCGGGGACCGGCCGGCGGCCCAATATCGTGCTTATCATGACGGATGACCTGGGCTATGGCCACTTAGGCTGCTACGGACAGGCGCGCATTCGCACCCCGCATCTCGATCAGATGGC
>CAZLBS010000441.1:0-3713 GCA_964557505.1 uncultured Nitrospiraceae bacterium
CTACCTCCCGGGCTGGTATGGCATCGGCGCCGCCCTCGCGCGCCTGCAACAGGAGGCGCCCGGCGAATTCGAATTGCTGTCGGCGCAAGTCAAGAAGTGGCCCTTCGTGCGGTACGTGTTGTACAACGCAGAGAACAGCCTGGCGTCGGTCAGCACGGATCTCGTCCGGCGCTATGCGAGCCTCGTAGAAGACGACGGCATTCGGAGCCACTACCTGGGCCTCATTCTCGACGAGTATGAACGCGCCGGCGAGATGTTCACCGGGGTGTTCGGCGAGCCGCGCGCCACGCGCCGGCCGCGCATGATGAAGACCATTGCCGTACGTGAAGCCCCGCTGCGCCGCCTGCACGAAACTCAGATACGCCTTCTCAAGCAATGGCGCGAGTCCGGTGGTCCGCAAGACGCGCGCGAGTCCGACCCGCTCTTGACCCAACTCCTCCTGACCGTCAATGCCATCGCCAATGGCCTTCGCGTGACTGGATAGGCGGGGCGGCGCCGGCAAGAAAACGCAGCGGCGCGGATGGGCGCCGCGGGCGTACCGGGAGCCATGCGAGGTTACGATAAGTATTCCGTAAGCACTTCGATGACCCGTTCCATTTGCTCGTTGGCCCCAATGCTGATGCGAAGGCAGTCGCGGAGGCCTGTCTTGTCGAAGTAGCGCACGAGGATGTTGTGCTCGCGCAAGTGCTGGAAAATGGCGGGTGCGCCGGGCTCCGCCTCCCACTTCGCCAGGACGAAGTTGGCTTGGCTGGGCGGCGCCGTGAAACCGAGATCGCGCAGCTGCTGGGCAAAGCGCTCGCGCGTGGCGATCACTTTCTCAGCGTTGCCGCGCATCGTGCCGTAGGCGTTCATCGCGGCGATGCCGGCCGCTTGCGTGGCGGCGTTGAGATTGTAGCTGTCTTTAGTCTTGAGGAATTCGGCAATGATATCCGGGCAGGCATAGGCCATCCCGAGCCGAAGCCCCGCCATGCTGAAGCCCTTCGAGAAGGTGCGCGTGATGATGACATTGTCGAATTCTTTTGGGAACGCGATGCAGCTTTCCTCGGCAAAATCCACATAAGCCTCGTCAATCACCACAATCCCTTGAAAGCCTTCACAAAACCGCCGCATGGCTTCGAGCGGATAGGCAAGACCGGTGGGCGCATTAGGCCGCGCGAGAAAGCAAAGCTTGGCCTGCTCGTCGAAAAAGCGCCCGGGCAGGCTGTAATCCCCGTTCAACTCGACTTGGATGAACCGGGCCCCATGCAGCTGCACCAAGGTGTCGTACAGGGAGTACGAGGGGTAGACCGTGAGGACGGCGTCTTCCGGATCAACAAAGGTCCGCAAGCATAGGGCCAGGAGTTCATCCGCCCCGTTTCCGGCCACGCACCACTCTGGTCCCTCGAATCCATAGCGCTCGGCACACACGCTGCGCAATTCCAATGCGCCGGGATCGGGATACTTGATGTAGGCCGCGGGCGGCAGGCTGCGCACCGCGCCGAATACGCTGCCATCCGGCGGATAGGGGTTTTCGTTGGTGTTGAGCTTGATGAGCTTGTCCGCCCTCGGCTGCTCGCCGGGCACGTAGGCCTGCACCGGCTCGAGCATCTTGCGCGCATAGGGACTGCTCATCGGCGAAGCTCGACCGCACGTGCGTGCGCCGTGAACTGCTCGGCTTTCGCGAAACGCACGATGTCTTCGGCGTCGCGCTGCATGCGCTCAGGCGAGTACTGCAAGATGCTCGTGACCTTGCGGAAATCTTCCGCCGTCAACGGCGAAGCGAAGCGTGCGCTGCGGTCCGTCGGCAGAATGTGATTGGGCCCGGCGAAATAGTCGCCGCATGCGACCGATGTGCCCTGCCCGAGAACGGCGCAGCCCACGTCGGGGATTTGCTCCAACACGGCACGCGGGTTCTCCGTCTGAATGGAGAGATGCTCCGGGGCGTATTCATTGGTCAGGAGCGCGGCCTCGAGGGCGTCGCGCGCGGCAAAGCACAGGCCTTCCCGCGCAAAGGCCTCGCGAATGATCGCGCCCCGGGTGAGTTCCCCGATGGCCTTCTCGCAGCACTCCAAGATGGCTTCGGCCTGCTCGCGAGAGGTGGTCACGAGCATGGCGCGCGCCTCTTCTTCATGTTCGCCTTGGGCAAGCAGTTCCGCGGCAGCCAATTCGGGGTCGGCCGATTCATCCGCGATGACGACGACTTCGCTGGGGCCGGCCTCTTTGTCGATGTCGCAAATGCCCGCGACGAGCCGCTTCGCCAGCGTCACGAAGACGTTGCCCGGCCCCGTGATCTTCAGCACGTTCGGGATGTGGTCGGTGCCATAGGCGAGCGCCGCGATGGCCTGCGCGCCGCCGATGCGGAAGATGCGCGTGGCCCCGGCGATGCGCGCGGCTGCCAGCACCATCGGGTGGATGGCGCCCTGAAACGAAGGCGGCGACACCATGACGATATCGCGCACGCCCGCGACCTTGGCGGGCACGATGTTCATGAGCACGGAGCTTGGGTAGAGCGCTTTGCCGCCCGGCACATACACCCCCGCGCTCGCCACGGGCGTGATGCGCTGGCCCATGATCGTGCCGTCTTCGTGCCGTTCTTCCCACGACTCGCGCAGGTGCTGCTCGTGAAAGCGCGTGATGTTGTCGTGCGCCTTGCGAAAGGTGTCGAGCAACGCGGGGTCCACCGACTGCATCGCCGCGCTGATTTCGTCTTCGCGCACTTCGAATTCCGAAGGCTTCAGCAAGACGCCGTCAAAGCGTTCGGTGAGATCGGCGACGGCTTCGTCGCCTTCCTTCCGCACGCGCATGAGAATCTTGCGGACTTGCTTCAGCTTTTCCTCGGCGGCCTCGGTCAGATGCGCTTGCGCGCGCCGCTTGCGAATAAGGGCAAGCGCGGCATCGCGTTCGCCGTCGGTGGTGATATCGTGGATGTCGATCAGGTCCATAAACAGCATGCTCGTTGAAGAATGTTAATCGTTGATGCGTTCAATATCGGCGCCAAGATGCGCAAGGCGCTCCTCGATGCGTTCATAGCCGCGGTCGATATGGTACACCCGCGACACCATGGTTTCACCACGCGCGGCCACGAGTCCCGCGATGACCAAGGCGGCGCTCGCCCGCAAGTCCGACGCCATCACCGGCGCGCCGCTCATCTGCTGAACGCCGCGCACCACGGCCGCATTGCCGTCGACTTCGATGTCCGCGCCCATGCGCCGCAGCTCGGCCACCTGCATGAAGCGGTTCTCGAAGACGTTTTCCTTGATGACGCTCGCGCCCTCGGCCACGCACAGCAGCGTCATCATTTGCGCCTGCAAATCGGTCGGGAATCCGGGGTACGGCTGCGTCGAGATGTTGGCGGCCTTGATGCCGTTGACGGCCTTGGCGCGGATGCTCGTCCCCTTTAACTCCAGTTCCGCCCCCGTCTCTTGCAATTTCGTCAGAAAGTTCGGCAGATGATCGGCGTTCGCGTGCTGCACCGTCACATCCCCATGCGTCGCTACGCCGGCAATCAAGAACGTGCCCGCTTCGATGCGGTCGGGCACCACGACATGCTCCGCGCCGCCCAGCGAATCGACCCCGACGATGGTGATGAGGTCGGTGCCCGCGCCCGAAATCTGCGCGCCCATCGCATTGAGAAACTTGGCCAGGTCGGCGATCTCCGGCTCACGGGCGGCATTGCTAATGCGCGTGACGCCTTCGGCGCGCGCCGCGGCCATCATCACGTTTTCCGTCGCGCC
>CAZLBS010000442.1:0-3685 GCA_964557505.1 uncultured Nitrospiraceae bacterium
GATGGGATGAAAATCTCGGTAGAGTTCGGCGAGCAGTTCGCTATGCTCGGTTTCGAAGCTGGCCGCGGGCTGGCCTTCGGTCAGGTGGGCATTCAGTTTTTCGGCGGCCTCGAGCAGGGGGCGGGCGCCTTTGTCGGTGCGGGCCGTCTTGGCCAGGCGCTCGATGCGCTTCTCGAGACTTTGCAGGTCGGCGATGATGAGTTCAGTCTCGATGGTATCAATGTCGCGCGCCGGATCTGGAGCGCCATCGACGTGCACGACATTGTCATCATCGAAGCAGCGGACCACATGCACGATAGCGCTGGTCTCGCGGATATGGCCCAGGAACTGATTGCCCAGACCTTCGCCTTTGCTGGCGCCCTTGACGAGTCCGGCGATGTCGAAGAATTCGATGGTCGAGTGAATCAACTTTTCAGGTTTCACCAGTTCGGCCAGCTTGTCCAGGCGCGGGTCGGGAACAGTCACGATTGCCTTGTTCGGCTCGATCGTGCAGAACGGATAATTCGCCGCCTCCGCATTCTGCGCCTTGGTCAGCGCATTGAACGTCGTGCTCTTCCCGACATTCGGCAAGCCGACAATTCCAACTCCAAGGGCCATGGTGAAAACGTCCTTCGTGAAGTCTCAGTAGACACAATGCAGGCTGCGTGAGAATGCAGCGCGGAAGGCGGGAGTATGCGGCGAGAGGAAAGGAGGATTCAATTTGGCCCAGGTTTGCCGACCACCGCGCGTATGCCGTTGGCCCCGCATATCTTGCGATGGGGGCGCTTAAGGTGTAGCATACCGGGCTCATGCATGCGGGACACTAGCAGTGGACCACGAAGGGGGACCCACGCGGCGGTGCGGTTCGGACCGTTGGAGTTTGGCGGACTGACCTACCGTTCGGTATAGTTCCCGGGTCAAGCGGAAGGCAGGACAGCGGGGGGCGCGGCTTAGCGCTGCCTCGTGATGGCAGAAGGAGCCGATCTTCATGAGAGAGATACGTAAGGTAGGGGTGTTGGGTTCCGGCGTGATGGGGGCTGCCATTGCCGCGCACCTTGGCAACTGCGGCATTCCGAGCGTCATGCTGGACATTGTGCCGCCGAACCTGGCGGACAAAGACAAGGACAACAAGGCGAAACGGGACAGCATCGCGGCCGGGGCGAAGGCGGCGCTCTTCAAGGCGAAGCCGTCGCCGATTTACCGCAAGTCCGTGCCGGGCATGATCGAGGTGGGGAACTTCGATGACGACATGCACAAGATGGCGGACTGCGACTGGATCATCGAGGTGGTGAAGGAAGACCTCAACATCAAGAAGAAGGTCTTCGAGAATCTCAAGCAGCACCGCACGCCGGGGACGATCGTTTCGTCGAACACGAGCGGCATCGCGATCAAGTCGATGGTCGATGTGATGGATGACGACTTCCGCCAGCACTTCCTGGGGACGCACTTTTTCAATCCGCCGCGGTATTTGAAGCTGCTCGAGATTATTCCTGGGCCCGACACGAAGCCCGAGGTCATTGACTTCATGGCGAAGTTCCTTGAGAACCGCCTGGGCAAGGGTGTGGTGTACGCGAAGGATACGCCGAACTTCATTGCAAACCGCATCATCACCTTCGCGATGTCGTGGATTGGCCACGAGATGAAAAAGGATGGCTTGAGCGTCGAGGAAGTGGACGCGCTGACCGGCCCGGCTATTGGCCACGCTTCGTCGGCGACATTCCGCACGGCCGACTTGGTGGGGCTCGACACGCTGCTGCTGGTGATTGGCAATGTGGTCAACAACTGCCCCGGCGACGAGCGGCTTGAGACGATCAAACCGCCTGAGTTTTTTCAGAAGATGGTCGACAAGGGCCTGCTTGGCACAAAGTCGGGTTCGGGCTTTTACCGCAAGACGAACCGCAAGGACGAGAAGGGCAAGTCGCTCATCGAGGGGATCGACATCGAGACGGTGGAATACCGCGATCCTGTGAAGCCGCGCTTCGAGTGCACGGGCGCGGTCCGCAATGTCGAGACCCTCGAAGAGAAGCTCAAAATCATGCACGAGGGCGAGGACAAGGGCGCCCAGTTCGTGTGGAAGATGTTTGCCAACGTGGCGATTTATGCGGCCAACCGCATCCCCGAGATTGCCGATGACATCGTCAACATCGACAACGCGGTGAAGTGGGGCTTCGCGTGGGACGTTGGCATCTTTGAAACGTGGGACATTCTTGGATTCGAAAAGGTGTGCGCACGGATGGAATCGGAAGGCATGGAATTGCCGCCGATTGCCAAGGCGATGAAGGAAGCCGGGGCCACGTCGTTCTTCAAGACGGAGGGCGGCAAGCACGAATACTTCGACCTGGGCACGAAGAGCTATCAGCCGGTGCCGATGAATCCGAACATCTTGATCCTGAAGGACCTGAAGGATCAGAACAAGGTGGTGAAATCGAACGAGGGCGCGACGCTGATCGACCTGGGCGATGGCATCATCTGCTGTGAATTTCACACGAAGATGAACGCGCTGGACGACAACATCGGCAACATGTTGAAGGAAGGCGTGGACCTCGTGAACGAGGGCAGGTTCGAAGGCATGGTCGTCGCGAACCAGGGCGATCACTTCTGCGCGGGCGCGAATATTTTCGTGTTGCTGGGCAACGCGATGCAGGGCGCGTGGGATGCGATTGAGAACATGGTGTCGCAGTTCCAGCAGGTGCAACAGCATATGCGGTTCTGCCGTGGCCCGGTGGTGGCGGCCCCGCACCACTACACCTTCGGCGGCGGCATGGAAGTGGCGATGCACGCGGCCAAGGCGGTGCTCGCGGGCGAAACTTACGGCGGCCTGGTCGAGGTGGGCGTCGGGCTCATTCCGGCGGGCGGCGGCTGCAAGGAGCTTGTGCGCCGCTCCTTCGAGGAAATGCCAGAAAACGTCGATGAAGCGTCGATCGAGTCGTTCCTGACGCGTGCATTCATGAACATCGCGATGGCGCGCGTGGGCACGAGTGCGGGCGAGGTCATCGACTATGGCTACCTCAAGGAGAGCGACATCATTCTGCCGAACTTCGACCAACAAGTGCAGAAGGCGAAGGACACGTGCCGGGCGCTGTTGCTGATGGGCTATGTGCCCCCGGCGCCCGCCCGCTTGACCGCGCTTGGCGAGCCGTTGCGCGCCATCTTCAAGGCGGGCATCTATCCGCTGCGGAAGGGCGGCTATGCTTCCGAGTATGACGAGCATCTCGCCATGAAGATTGGTCACATTCTGAGCGGCGGCGATCGCCTCGCGGGCGCCACCATTACGGAGCAGGATCTGCTCGATCTCGAGCGGGAAGCGTTCGTGAGCCTGTGCGGCCAAGAGAAGACGCAGCAGCGCATTCAGCACATGCTGACGACCGGGAAACCGCTGCGCAATTAATCTACCTGTCGGGATGTTCAGTATATAGAACGCAGGGACACTACGGAGAGAGACCGATGGAAAACGTATACGTAGTCGCGGCCAAACGCACGGCGGTGGGCAAGGCCGGCCGGGGAACGCTTGCGAATACCCGTGCCGACGAGATGGCGGCCGAAGTCATCCGACACTTGCTTGCCGAGACGGGGCTTAAGCCCGAAGAAATCCAAGACGTCGTGATGGGGTGCTCGAACCCGGAAGCACAGCAAGGCATGAACGTGGCGCGCTTCGTTGCGGCGCGGGGCGGCCTGCCGGACACGATTCCCGCGATGACGATCAACC
>CAZLBS010000443.1:0-3681 GCA_964557505.1 uncultured Nitrospiraceae bacterium
TCGGCTCGAAGTCGACGGTGTCGAAGCCATCGAAAAAGCCATCCCAATACCAATCGTCGCGCAAGAAACCGTCGTCAAAACCTTCGTCATAGGCCGAATTCGATGGGGGATCGATGGGGCCAACCGGCGGAAGCGGGCAGCCCGTCAGCGCGGTGATGGCGAGCGTGGCGGCTAGCGTTATCACCAAGCGGGGGCGCAATGCGCGTTGAACACGGAACATCAATCGGTACTCCCTTTAAACGTGCGTGTGTTGTGCAGTGTTGATGAGTTCGGCGTAGCGGCTGCGTCCGCGGCTAATGGATCCCGAGCGTAATGAGCGGCCCGCGCTTCGCGAAGAGGACCCAACGCTCGAGGGCGACTGGACCGAGCGAGAAGATGGCAACAGGCTGCTTCTGGAATTGCTTGACCCGATCGCCGAACGAGACCGGCTCGGCGCTTGAATGCTTCGCTGTTGAGTGGCACTGGGCCGGCTCGGGGCCTGAATGCTTCGAGATTGGCTGACGCTCGGCGGCGATTGCGGGCTCGGGGCCTGAATGCTTC
Source organism: uncultured Nitrospiraceae bacterium (assembly GCA_964557505.1). Taxonomy (GTDB): domain Bacteria; phylum Hydrogenedentota; class Hydrogenedentia; order Hydrogenedentales; family CAZLBS01; genus CAZLBS01. The sequence goes on from CAZLBS010000443.1 coordinate 541, forward strand.
GAGATTGGCTGACGCTCGGCGGCGATGGCCGGCTCGGGGCCTGAATGCTTCGTGATTGACTTATGCTCGGCCTGCTCTGCGTCTGCACGCGGCTGGGCTGGCGGACGCTCGAGCGGCTTGGGCTTGGGGCGGCTTGCTGGCGGCTCACGCTCGGCGAGCGGCTTGGCACGGCAACACGGCTCTGCGTGCTGATGCTGGAGCGCGATGATGTGCTCGGCCCTGAAATCGCCGTGCTTCGCGCGCCTGCGGGTGACGAGACGGTTGCCCGGGAACTCGAACTGGAACCGCGCGGCGCATCGATTTGCGGTACGCGGACGCTTGTGCTTGGCACAGGCGTTCTCGTGCGTACGGCGCTTGTCGAGGCTTGGGGCACGCTTCGGCTGCTGCTATTGCTGATTCGGGGGGATTGTGTCCGAACGCTGGTGCGGCCGCTGCTGGCAGAAGTCGTTGCCTCGCTGCTGGTGCGCGCTGGCGTCGTGACAGTGGTGCGCGAGCGGGTGCTGCCGGTACGGCTGGAATTGCCTGGATTGACGCTTACAATACGCGGGGAGCGCTCCTGCGTCACTTGCGTCCTCTGCGTTCCAGATGATCGCGAGGGCAAGGTGTTGATCGTCTGGAGCCTGCGGCCCGCGCTGGTTTCCGCGCTGTTCGCGTTGCGGCTCGAGGATGGCGAACCTGAGACCACGCGCTGTGAATCGGCGGCGCTTCGCGTCGAAGTGGCCGAGCGGCTTTGCGTGCGCACGCTTCCAGATATGGCCCCCGAGCCCGACGTTGCATCCAAGGCCCTGCCGCCGGCCGTGCGATCAGTTGAAGCGGTTGAGCTTGCCGAGCGAATCGAGCGCGCCGTTGTGGAGCGCGCATTGCTGTCAGGTGCATCCAGCGCGCCGGGGGCACTGCGGCTGCTGGCCGATTCCGCACGCGAGGCAACGTTGGCTTCCCTGAGCGAACGTGTGGCTGGGGCGCGTAATGATGCGGGCGAATCCGTCACTTGTGTTTGCTGGTCACGGCTGATGCTGGCCCGCCGCACGCCGGCCTGGCGAATCGTATCGGACGATGCCGAAGAAGTGCGAATCGCACGCTGCGAATTGGAAACCGATGCGCGGTTGGTTACGGGCCCCAGCGTTTGCTCGAGCCGCGCAATGCGCGCGCTCGCGGACCCGGCGCGCCCCCCGCTGAATTCGGGTCCGCGGATCGTCCGCCGCGGATTGTAATCGCGCACCAAGAGATTGCCGCCCAAGTCGAAAGCGGGGCGGCTCGAGTACAGCGGGCTGCGGCCATAATGCACGCCGCCTGCGTAAATGTTCCAGATGTTTACTTCGTCCGCGATGATGTTGTTGACGGCAAATGGCGTGGCCCCAAAAACCGGGGCCGGGCCGCGGTACAGATCGAACGCCGACGTATACGAGGTGCTGTAGACGCTGAAAAAGGCATCGCCTACGCGGAAGCTTGCGGCGCCGAAGACAACGGGGCTGCCATAGGGGTTGAGCGGCGTCCAATAGAAGTTGCCGCCATGGTAGACCGAGGCGACCCATGCGGGCGCCCATACATTCGAGTACGACCAAATCCAGCCGTAGTAATCGTGATAACTCCACCGGCCGTAATGGCTCGTCACATAGGAGAAGGGATAATTGCCAATCCACGCGTAGCCATACGCGGGCGTGTATCCCCAGTGGCCGTAACGGTACGGGACGTAATTGACCACGACGGTCGGCCGCCAATACCGCCCGTCGTCCACGGTGACCCATTCGCCGTAGTGCGACAGGTCTTGAACGCCCAACGTCGTCTCAGTGAAGCCTGCATTTTTGGGCTGCGTCTTCTGCCCCGTCGCGAGGAACTCTGCCCGCTCCCGGCTCCATTCATCGAAGCCGTCGAATACATTGCGGTCGAAGGGCACCGGTTCTGAGGGAAGCAGCCCAGGATCTACAAACACTCGCTGGCCCGAAACCGCGGTAACGGGCTCGCCTTGCTCGGTCAACACCCGGGCGCTGCCCCAGCGTACAGTGACCGTCGTTCCGCCATTCACGATATCGATGCGCACATGGCTGTCTTTTTCAACCGCAACCGAAGCCGCCGGCGTCTTCAAGATGACATCGCCTGAACTTCGGCTCACGCGCTGAATGTAAAAGGAGCCTGTGCTCGCTTCGAACACGGCATTCGGCGGAACGCTCTTGACTTCCACGCGGCTCTCGTCGGCGAAGCGCAAGAAATTGCCCGCCGAGAATTCGATTTCGGCCGTGCCCTCCTTGTCGACCCAAAAGCGGTCGCCAGGCAGGACGAGGGTGTTGACTGTGGCGAAGCTCCAGTCGTCATCCTCCGTTCCGCGCACCATCACGCCGCCGGACTCGAAGCTGACGCGCCCGTGCAGCAGTTCTTGGGCCGCGGCAGGCGCCCCGGCCATCAGGGCCGCACCAAATATTCCCGCCACCGCCGCGAAACGGATGTGCCTTGTCATGTAACTTCTCCCGCTTTTCGGGGCACTAAAGCAATACCGACGCCGACTCTCAGCATAACAGACGATTTCTGTATATATGCATTCACGCGAGGCCAAAGTTATTTCCCCCATTGACCTACCGGGTAGTACCGCCGGGCGCGCGACGCTTGATACACTATGCGGCGAGCGGTGTACGGTGCGGTTCTCCGCGCTGCAATGGGGGCGGTATGGCAGAAGAGGCGCGGGGCGAAGGCGATGCATTGGTACCGGGCGCATTCCTGGCCGGGCGCTTTCGCCTGGTGCGCCGCATAGGCAACGGCGCCTTCGGCCGGGTGTGGCTTGCTGAAGACACCGGCCTCGAGAATGACCGCGTCGCATGCAAGGTTTTGGATCCTGCGCTTGGGGGCAGCCGCGAGGTATTGAGCGATCTCAAGCGCGAGGTGCTTCTCGCGCGCCGTCTCCGGCATCCGCATATCTTGGGGCTCTACACCTTCATCGAGCGCGGCAGCGAAGCGACCAACAACAACGCTGAGCGCGAGATTCGCCCCGCAGTGCTAATGCGCAAGACCTCCTACGGAAACCGCTCTTCGCAAGGATCACGCAATCAAGAGATACTGATGACGGGAGTGAGGACCTGCGCCAAGCGCGGCATCAACTTCGTCGAAACCGTGGCCGAGCATCTCGCCTTCGCCTGAGTCCGCCCCCAGAAA
>CAZLBS010000444.1:0-3680 GCA_964557505.1 uncultured Nitrospiraceae bacterium
TACCATCCTCGAGCAGACCACCGAGGGATGGCCGGGCAGGGTCCAATTCGAATTTGACGTACCCTTAGAAGACGCATCGTTGCTGTGGCTTCTTTTGGAGGACGGGCGGTACGTTCCCTTCAACGTGCCCGAATCGGGCGATAGCATCACGCTCAACGAAAACCCGCGCGCGCTCTTCGGGATCCAGTGAGGGAAAATACGCATATCAAGTCTGTGCTTAGGGCGGCATTGAATTGCTGCCCACACACACTGCTGATGTCCCCGGGCCGGCAGCGTTGCGGCCCCGCATCCATGCGTCGGGCTTGCGCGTCCTTGCCACGGGTTCGAAGGCCGGAGGCATCAGCCTGCGGTTAGCTCAGTTGGCAGAGCGCACGGCGATGTCGCCGTGATGCCGCGGGTTCGATTCCCGCACCGTTTGAGCGGCTTTCCCCCGCTTCCGCGTCTCAAGCACGCGCGAGAGAACAGCCGGCGGGAGGCGGCGGCCGGTGGACTTGCGGCTTGGGTGCTGCGTTGCCATGCCCTGCGCCTTCGGGCACGGGGCAGGCAGCCGCATACGAGCCGCAACATGGCCTTGCGCCTTGCGGCCCGTGGAGACCGGGCGCGCCAATGCGTGGACAAGTTCCGGCGGGATGATTCGGCCACGTGCCTTCATTCGGCTGAGATGAATCCATTCTTGCGGCACGCCCTCAAGCCGGGCCCCGCGCAACGGGGCATGTGGTCCGCCGGGCTGCCGCCTCCCAAAGGCGAGTGCGAGCCCTGGGCGAAGAAGACGCGTCAGCCGCACCCGAGCCGGCCGCACACGAAGAGCTTCACGCCCTCGTGCTTGACGATGATGCCGTCGACCGGAAAGCGCTCGCCCGCGCCCTTGAAGGCACTGAAGCGATTAGCAGCGTAACGGCCGTCGGAAGCGTCGGGGAAGCCCGGCCATTCATCGACCAGCGTGAATGCGACATCGCATTTATCGATCATAACCTGCCCGATGGAGAGGGACTCGCGCTTGTGCCCGACGCCGTGGCAGCCGGGCTTTCGGTGCTTATGGTCACTGGCGCGGGCAATGAACGTATCGCCGTCATGGCGCTGAACCACGGCGCCTCGGACTACCTCGTCAAGGACGTACAGGGACACTACCTGCGGCTGCTGCCTACCGCGCTGCAGCAGGTGATTGGGCAGCGCCGCATGCTGCGCGAGCGCAACGAATTGCTAGCCCGCGTCAGCGATGCCCTCGAGACCATCCGGCTCATGAAGAATCTTGTCAGCATCTGCGCACAGTGCAAAAACGTGCGGGTCACGGATCACAAGTGGGAACCCATCGAAAGCTACTTGAGCAAGAAGAGCGACATGCAGTTTTCACATGGTTATTGCCCCGAGTGTTATGAAGCTGTCATGCGTGAGATGTCGCAAGATTAGAGCGCCGCTTCGTCCGCCTCATTGAGGACCCACTGCGTCAGCAGCCGTACGCCGTAGCCGGTGGCGTGCTTTGGATCCTGATAGGAGATGCCCGTGCCGCCCCATGCGGCGCCCGCGATGTCGAGATGCGCCCAGGGAATGTCGCCCGTAAACTCTTTGAGAAAGCATCCAGCCGTGATGCTGCCGGCCACGCGCTGCCCCGGTATGTTTTTCAGGTCGGCGTGGTCCCCCTTCATGAGCGCGGCGAAGTCGTCCCATAATGGCAACTCCCACACGCGCTCGCCCGATTGATCCGCCGCAACCTTGAGCGCCTCGATCAAATCTTCGCTCGTGCCCATGAGGCCCGCGCCATAATGTCCAAGCGCAATGATCACCGCGCCGGTCAGCGTCGCTAAATCCACCATGTAGTCCGGCTTGTATTTTTCGGCGACATAGCTCATCGCATCGGCGAGCACCATGCGCCCCTCGGCGTCAGTATTGTGCACTTCGATGGTCTTGCCGTTATATGCCTTTACGATATCGCCCGGCGTGACGGCTTCGTCCGAGGGCATATTTTCAGCAGCCGGCACCACGCAGATGACGTTGATCTTCGGCTTCAGCGTACAAATGGCCTTGAAGGCCCCAAGCACGGCCGCGGCCCCGCACATGTCGAACTTCATCTCGTGCATGGCTTGGCCGGGCTTGATGCTGATGCCGCCCGAGTCGAACGTGATGCCCTTGCCCGCCATGGCAAGGGTGCGTTTGGCGCCATCCGCCGAGTACTCGAGAATGATCAGCCGGGGCTTTCGTTCGCTGCCCTTCCCCACGGCCAGCAGGGCCCCCATGCCCAGCTCCTTCATCTGCTTTTTCGTGAGCACGGCAGCTTCCGCGCCCACTTCGCCAGCCATGGCCTCGGCTTCGCTCGCAAGCTTTTCGGGCGTCACATCGTTTGCCGAACGGTTGCCGAGGTCGCGCGCCCACTGCGTCGCCTCGATGCACACGCCCGTCTGCAAGGCGGCACGCTCCCATGCCTCTTTCGAACCCTCGTCTTCGATGACGATCTCGAACAGGTCGACGGCCGCCGGCGGGTCTTCCCCTTCCGGTTGTTGCTTGTACCGATCGAAGCGGTATTGACCGAAGGCCACTCCCTCGACAAAGGCCAATGGCTCGGCATCGGCCGGGCGCCGGGCATCCAGCGTAAGCCAGCGCACCTTGTGCTGGGCAAGGCATGAAGCGGCGGCTCCGCCTGCGCGGCGCCAGGTTTCCGCGCCGCACTGCGCCTGCTTGCCAAGGCCAACGACCAACACGCCAGCACGCTCGCCGCCCGGCGTCGGCAGAAAGATCGTTTCGCCCGCTTTTCCACGGATGACCCGCGCGCTGACCAACGTATCGACGGCACGGCGCTCTTCTTCCGTCAACAATTGGCTCAAGGCGCCTGGGTCGTCCTCGACGGCCGCGGCCACCACGACTGGAAGGCCCGGCTCGATTGTGTGTTCGGTGGCGGCTGCCACTTCTTTCGCCGTCAGAAAACGGATATCCATCGTGCGTGAGTTCCTTGTTCGACTGCGTTGTGTTCGAGACAGCCGGCTCGAATTTGCTGCGGTCAAGCGATCATCGGGGGAGCTTGCGTGTTCGCCAGGGCCATTCATTAAAGGCCGCCATATCGCCAAAGAAGAAGTCAGGCTCTTCAGCCAAGAGTTGCCGGGGCTCGGCGGTAGGGGCCCATGCCGCCGCCACACTGGCCACGCCCGCCTCCCGCGCCGAACGGATGTCGGAAGGGGCATCGCCCACGTACACCGCATGCTCGGGCGGCAGATTCCAGGCGGCCAACACTTCGCCGATGCACCGGGGTTTCACCGCGCCTTCCGCGTGTCCGTACCGCACCTCTGAAAAGAAACGCGACATTTCGAGCAGGTCGAGCGAAATGACCCCGCTCCCTTGCCCCTTGGCCGTCACTACGCCAAGCAGCACGCCCCGCTCGAGCAGCGTTTCCAGCATCGAAAGCACGCCAGGAAAGCGCGCTTCTTCCTCGTCGTAGTGGCTCGGATAGGCTTGCAGGTAATCGTAGTAGGCCTGCTCCCATTGCGCCCCGAGCGCGCGTTGCAGCACGCCTTCTTCATTGGGGCCAAACATGGCGTGAATTTCATGATCGGTATACATCCGCCCGAGATACTTCTCGAACACCACCCGAAACGCCCGGTAGGTCGCGGGCAGGGTGTTGCCAAGGGTGCCGTCCAAGTCAAAGATAAGTCCGTGATACATGCCAAGACCTTAGTGGTTGCGCGGATTTGCCA
>CAZLBS010000445.1:0-3679 GCA_964557505.1 uncultured Nitrospiraceae bacterium
AGCAAAGGACACCCTCGATAAGTGCCAAACAGCGTGAGGCAATACACTAGGATGCGGCAGCCGGGGATGCGCTGCGCGCGCGCCCGAGCCTTACTTGGCGGGCCCACAAGGTGCAGGCGGTCAGTAAGGTCCACATGAGGATGCTGAGAAATGCGGCCCACTCCATCAGCGGGACAAGGCGCATGCGCGGACCTCCGGCCCACAAATCGAAGCGCATCGCCGAGCGGTCGAGGACGCCTGCCGCATAGAGCACCAGCACGCCCAAAAACGCCGCACCCAAGACGAAGGTCATGGCAGCCGGGACGATTTGCCAGCGCGGAAGCAGCGGCTGTGGCGTCACCAGGAAGTACAGCGTGCCGAAGGCCCCAAGCCCAACGAGGCTGAGAAACCCAATGCCCGCGACAATAAAGTGCTGGGTGTACATAATGCCCGCCGGGAAAACGCCCACGAGCGCCGTCGCGAATCCGCCCAATAGTCCCATCGCCGCCATGCAATATGCGATGCGGGTGCCCAGCAAGTGGCAGACCCCCGCCGTAAAGAAGGCGAGGCACAACCCTGTGACCACCATGGCGGCATTGAACACCGAAGAACGCGCGGATTTGTAGGGATTGCCCAGCGTAGAAATCGTGTCCCAAAGCATTGAATAGCCCGTGCCGTCAGGCCCCACATATCCATGCGCCGTCGCAGCGGCCCCCAATGCAAAAACGCCAAACGCGCTGAGACCAACCCAATGCACATGCCGTTCAAGATGCTGCTTCCGTACCATGGTTAAACCCTTCCTCCTGCTAACCCTTGTTCATCCCCATCCGCGCCCCGCGCGCCCCTTGATCAACCCACCGACTCCGGACTATACTCCAAGCAGCTTACGGGGATGTAGCTCAGTTGGGAGAGCGCATGTCTGGCAGACATGAGGTCAGGGGTTCGAACCCCCTCATCTCCAGTAATGTTATAAAACACCAAGCGACAACAATCTAGCAAAGCCCCATCAATCTCTCCGAATCTTTCTCGGTTAGCGGCGTGATTCCAACTGATCTTTTCCGCGCGTGTTGCCAATGCCTTTGAGTTTAGGGATTCCGTCCGTCAGTCGATGGCGTTGGCGCGCCTGTCTTCATCTTGGGCCGCCATGGCGCCATCGTTGCTGATGGAATAGCCCACTTCCAGCTCAAGGCCGGGCGCAACGCCTGCCAGTTCATTAAGCAGAAAGAGACGCGGCCCGCCTGGCTCGAGGTCTTCGTACAAGAATGCGCGCTGCGTGTTGTCCACGGCGAAGGCGTCGCCCACGATCTGGCCCAAATCATTGATGCCCCGGGCACGGGTCCGCTTGATGCCCTCGGGAACCGGCAGGGCTTCGATGCCCCCGGCTTCAGTCCACTGAAATGCGATCAGCGCGTTGTCTGGCGTGCGCGCTTCGCCGACGACGACGCCGCTGTTGTTGATGTCGTAGGCTCGGCCCTGCGCGCCGCCAAGCGCCGGCAGCTCGCGCGTCCCATCCGCCTCATCCCAAATGAAGGCCCGGGGCTCGTCAGTGCCGTCGCGCCCCTCGCCGACCACTTCGCCCCTGTTGTTGATCGCCAGCGCGAAGCTCAGGTTGCTGCTGCTTCCGAGGCGCCCGTTTGCAATCGCCGGTATCGTCCGGAATTCACTGACCTCGTCCCAAACGAAGGCCTGCAAATTGCGATTGGCATCGTAGTAGTAGCCTGCAATCACCCCGTTGTCATTGACATCGATGGCAAAGGCCCCCCCCCATGAGGGATCACGGCCCGTCAGGGGCTGCATGCCGGTTTCTGGGCTCCAGCGGAATGGCCGCCATGAATCGATCCCAATGCCTTCCAGGTAGCCCACAACGGTCCCCGAATCGTTGATGCCTAGCCCGAAACTGTTGCTGAAGGTTTGCCCGCCCAGAGAGCGGCCTAGGCCGCTGATGCCTTCGCCCCGGTCCCAGATGAACGCCTCGCGAATGGACGCGGCCACGAACACTGTGGATGTCCCGGCAATTTGGCCCGCATTGTTGACCATCCGCGGCGTGACTTCCGTGCCGCCTAAGGTCGGCATGCGCGTCACGCGCCAGGCAATGCCTACGGCCCAGTCGCCCAACTTCAACACATCAGCCCGAGCCGTCCCCTCAATCACCTGCACGGTCTCGGCAAACGTGCTGGACCACGCATCAAGCGTGGCTTCATAGCGTGCCGCGGTCAGGCGGCGGCCCGCTGGTACGGCATCGTCAACGGGGAATCCGAGCGACACGGGTCTACTAAACGTCAGGCCGGCGGGGCCAAACTCTGCCCTTCCCAAGACCTGCTTCATGGCTTCACGCGGCACGCGGATTGTATCGCGCCCCTGCGCGATTGCTGCTGCGATGTCCAGGTTGGCGGAGCCCGGCGGCACACGCAGCGAGACGCCCCCAAGGAAGGGGCTGCCAGGCGCTACGGCAACCTCCGCACCTGCCGAGGTGGCGGCTAGATCGGCTGCGGCCACCGGGGAATCCGTGAGCGTGATTGACAGGATTTGGCTGGCGCTGCGATTGCCGCCGGCGGTTACGGTGAATGCAGGACGGTACGCGCCACGCGGCAGCGATGCGGCATAGGCCCGGGCCGGGCTTGCCTCCACAGAAATCCCGCCGTCGCCAAAATCCCATAGAAACGCAATGGCTTGGCCAAACGGATCCATGCCCGTGCCGGTAAAGTTGAAAATGCTGCCTCGCTCCGCCGCAAGGGGTTGTACCGTGGCCGATACGATGGGAATGCCTTCGCCTGCACGAATCTCGCGGGTGGTGCTGGCGTCGAAACCATTGTTGTCGGTTACGGTTAACGTCGCAACGTAGAGACCATCGGTCTCATAAGTTGCGGTTGTAGTGACGCCTGTCCCGTCTTGCTGAAGTCCATCGCGCAAGTCGAAGTCCCAAACATAGGAAGCGATGCCCCATTCGTCTGTACTGGCCGAAGCATCAAGCGCGACAGGGGCGCCGAGTGCGGCTTCATCAGGGGTTGCCGTGAAAGAGGCACTGGGAGCGGCCGTATCAAGAGTGCCCCCCGGTCCGCCATCGGCGCCGATGTCATTGCGGGTGCCGTCCCTGTCATTGAAGGCAATCTCCGGAGCACCCGCATCGCGCCAGCCCGATTCCGCACGAAGGTGTACGTTAATGGCCGCCGGGCCGACAAACGCCGGCGGCGCCTCGAGCAGCGGGCCCGGCAGTGTCCCACCCAGCACATCCGCATCATTGTCCCAGAGGGCGTTGTAGCCGCCGGAACCGATGGGCGCATTCATCAAGACGAGCGCCGCGCCGCAGGACGCGAAGCCGCAATTCCGGATATCGAGAATGGTACTCGTGGGGGAGGCCTGCAGACCCGTGCCGCAAAGGAAAAATGTGTTGTTGATTATTTCGGCGGCGGAGCCCGCGCCCATGTTCAGGCCTACCGTACATTCGGAGAAGACGTTGTTCGTGAGCGTGGCCGTGCTTCCCTCAAGGATGAGCACGCCCGAGGCATCGCCCGCTGCAACTGTGAAGCCTGACAAAGAGACGCCGCTCGATATTGTTACTGCCGGACCACTCCCCACGGATGGCGGCGTGATGGCCGTTTCGAACCAGCCTTCCCGCGACGCCACGTGCACATCGGCGGGTACAACAATGCGTTCGGCGTAATTGCCCGGGGCCGCCTCGACGGTGTCGTTGCACAACGCC
>CAZLBS010000446.1:0-3679 GCA_964557505.1 uncultured Nitrospiraceae bacterium
ATTCTCATGGGTGTAGACGGCGCCCTTGGGCGTCCCCGTGTTGCCGCTGGTAAACAAAATGGCCGCGGTATCATCCGGGCGCATGTCCGCGAGGCAGAGAGCGTCATTGCCCTTGGCACGCACGCTGTCGAGGGTCTCGCCGCCCCAGAACAATTTCGTCCCGGCGGTGACGCGGTGCTTCAAGGTGCGCTTGCCCCAGCCGAAGAGGAGCCTCGCGGCATGCGCTTTCGGAATGCCGATGAAGGCCTCGGGCTCCGCCTCGTCGATGCAGGTGCGCAGGTTGCGGATGCCCATGCCGGGATCGACCATGACCGGCGCCGCCCCCGCCTTGAAAAGGCCGAACGTGAGTGCAAAAAAGTCGAGGCTCGGGGCAACCATGAGCACGGTGCGCGTGCCCTTGCCGATGCCCATGGCCGCCAGCCCATTGGCAATGCGATTGCTCTCGCGGTCGAGTTGGCCGAGGGTCCATTCGGCGAAGTCCGTCCCGTTGGGCAGCTGCACGGCAACCGCCAGCGTCTCGGGATGCGCCTTCGCCACCTCCGGCAGTTGCGCCGCGATGTTGGCATTGACGGCGGACGTTGCAGACAACACGGCTTCGGTCATGTCCGCGCATGCTCCGCGGGTGCGCCGATGGGGTGGCGCGCCAAAAACTCCTCGACCAGCGGAATGATCTCCTCGTGCGCATCCTCCAAGATGTAGTGCCCGCAATCCGGAAAGCGATGCACCTCGGCATGCGGCCAGTGCTGTTCCCATTGCGCCAGGAAGTGCTTGTCGAAAACGAAGTCCTTCATGCCCCAGCAGATGAGCGCGGGCGTCTCGGCGAATTGCGGCAGCGATTGCTGCATCCCGGAGATGAGGTCATAGCACGTGTCGCCCGGCTTCAGTGGAATGTCCTGCACGAAGCGCAGCGTCGCGATGCGGTTGGCCGGTGAATCGTAGGGCCTGCAATACAGTGCGCGAACATCCTTGGACATCCTGCGGCGCGTGCAACAGACCCGCGCGGCGGCGGCACTGAAGGCATTGAAACGCAACACCAAGAACGCGCCGAGCGAGGTGCGCGTCAGGGCGAGGCCCTTGGGAAACCCCTTGCCGCTTGGCAGGTGAAACGCCGCCGTGTTGAGGATGACGAAGCGCTTGATACGCCCGGGGTGACGCGCCGCGAAGCCCATGCCGATGGCCCCGCCCCAATCGTGCAGCACCAGCGTAATGTTATCGCGAATCCCGAGCGTGTCGAGCCAGGCCTCCAGATCATCGATGCGCGATTGCAGCGTGTAGGCATAGACGCTGTCGCTGGGCTTGTCCGACAGTCCCATTCCGATGTGATCGAGTGCGAGACAGCGGTAGCCGCCCTGCAGCGCCTGAACGAGATTGCGGTAATAGACCGACCAGGTCGGATTGCCGTGCACCATGACTACGGGCTCGCCGGCGCCCTCGTCGATGTAGTGCAGCTTCATGCCATCGCGGACGGCCACATAGTGGCTTTCGAAGGGGTAGGACGCGTGCATTACCACTCGAGACCCAGCATGAGACAGTTCAACCCGCTCCCGATGCCCAGAAATCCCACGCGATCGCCCGGCTGCAGAAAGTTGCGCTCGGCGGCAATGGCGGCCGTCAGCGGCAGCGACACCGTGCCCATGTTCCCAAGGTAAGGATAGGTCTGAAAGTCTTTCTCGGGCGAAATGCCGATGTGCTTGAGGATGGCTTCTTGGTGGGCGCTGCCGACCTGGTGGCAGATGACCTTGTCGATCTGTTCCGGCGTGAGGCCGAGGTCGGCGAGGAACGTCCGCCAGGTCCGCACGCCGAGGTCGAGGCCATGCTTCAATACCGCGCCCGCGTCCGTTGCCATGAACGGCGTAACCAGGTGGTCGCGCACTGCGCGCAAGCCCCACTGGCACAGGCCGTAGTGCTGAGGCGCGCTCTGCATCGCCCCGCCGAGCAGCTTGTGTTGACCGGGCGTACCGAAGGAACCATCGCTGACGATGACCGCCGCCGCCCCAGAGCCGCCGGTCATGGTGGCGAAGCCGTAGGTGAACTCATCGAAGTGCATGTTCTCGGTCATGCGATCGATGGTTGCCTCGACGATTTCGCGCGCGGTCTCCGCAGTGACCACCATGCCGGCGCGAATCTGCCCAAGCTCGATGCGGTTGGCGATGTCCATGATGCCGTTGAGCACGCCCAAGCAGGCATTGCTGATGTCATACACCGCGGCATCTTGCGGCGCATCGATTTCGGCGGCCACGCGGCACGCAGTCGCAGGCTCGAATTGATCGCGGCCAACGCCCGCATAGACCACCGCGCCCAGGGCCGTCGCAGGGACGGCTGCCGTCGCCAGGGCTTTCTTCGCAGCGGCAATGGCGCCGTCGCTCAACTGGTGCCCCTTACGCCACCAGCGCCGCTCGCTCACGCCCGTGAGTTTCTCGAGTTGCCCCAGCGGAATGCGCAGGCGCTCATATAGCGCGCTGAGCCGCTCCTCGATTTCCTCCGAGGTCACCACGACGGGCGCAAGTTCGTAACCGATGGAATCGAGAAAGACGTTGCTATATCGCATGATTATTCGAGCACCTGCAGGGTAAAGCCAGTCATGGTGTAAATGAGCAGGCCATCGCGCGAGAGCCAGCCATCCGCCGTCAGCGTGCGCGTGGTGTCGTCCACGGCTGTCACGGATGTCTGTATGGTAACGGAATTCGCACTTTGGAGCACCTGCCCGCGGTAGCACCATTGGTGCTTGCTGCCGGGCCGCATTACAACCCGCGCTTGGGGCCCAAGCTCCCAACGCGTTGTGGCAACGTATTTTATCGTCTGGATGAAGGCCTCGAGCCCCAAAGAGCCCGGCATGACGGGGTCTTGGTAAAAGTGCGCGCGGAAGAACCATTCCTCTGGATCGACCTGCTTCTCCGCGTGGACGTAGCCCAGTCCATGCGAGCCGCCGCCCGGCAGATACGCAACAACGTCATCGACCATGCGAATGCTGGCATCCGGCAAGGGCGCCAAAATTGGCAACGGTTCTGCTTGAGCTTGGGCGATAGCGGCTTGCGGCGGCGCGGGAATCTCGACGCCTTGCACGCCCTTTTGCTCGGCAAGCGCCTCGGGGGTGAAGAATCCGAAGTAGGTTGTCCCGGTGTAGATGGGCTCACCGGCCTGCGTGACTTCGATCGTGAAGTGTTCGATGATCATGCCGCCCGCGCGCGACGTGTTGGCGGCTTCTGCCCGCATCTGCATCGGGCCGCTGCCGGGCACGATGTGACGGTGCAGCGTGGCTTCGCCGCCCAGGTTGCGGAAATGCAGCGGCTGCTCGCTGGTGAGCGCCGCGCCCATGTAGGCCGCAATCCATCCGCAAGGCTGCAAGGCGGCCTCCAGCAGAAAGGCGAAGGGCATGAAGCCCGAGCGCTCCGCGTCAAAGTACCAGGCCTCACCGGGCACGTCGTATTCGGCAAGGCACCAGGTCCCGGCCTGCATCTCGCGCGGCGGCCCGTGCACTTCCACGACGCGGTGCATCATGAGATAGGGATCGCGCGGCAGCCGGGCCATGAAGCGCGCCTCGTCGAACGGCTGGAACGCGTCGCCGAAACAGCGCGAAGGACGGCCCTCGACGAATTCGAGCAACTGCTCATAGGTGCAAGCCACGGCATGCGAGGCATTGGCATGATGCGCCCACAACGCCTCGACCCGCTCACGCGTC
>CAZLBS010000447.1:0-3678 GCA_964557505.1 uncultured Nitrospiraceae bacterium
GAAAACGACCTCCAGCAGGCCGTGCGGACCGCCGTCATTAATAAGCGCGCCGGCGGCATGGGGCTCATCTCCGGCCGAAAGGCCTTCCAGCGTCCCATGGAAGAAGGCATCCAACTGCTCAACGCGGTGCAAGATGTCTTCCTCGACGAAAGCGTTACCATCGCCTAAGCCTGCTCACGTCAACGATTTGTGCGGCGCTGCCCGGTGCTTCCCGGACAGCGCCGCTTTTTCGTTAGGGGATGCTGCTCGCCACGGATTGGTTTGCGCCGCCAATAGGCGTATGCTGAGCATCCATAGACGTGCTCACGGAACCTTCGTGCAGCATCGAGTTCAGTACCGGAAAACCCAGTAACGCTTGCAGTAAAGGATCTCACCCATGCCCCCGGATTACCCGCCCCCAGGAGCGCCCGCGTGGCGTCTCGTCCTTCAGGAGACCGCCGCGTTTATGGCCGCGGCCCTGCTCTATCCTTTCGGTGTTCGCCGGCGCCGCTATTTGCCGACGCCGCGCCAGCGTGAACAGCGCACCGTCGTCCTCGTGCATGGCCTGCTGTGCAACCCCTCCGTCTTCATGCCCATGAGCGCCTATTTGAAGCGCCGGGGAATCAAGCAGGTCATGTCCTATGGCTACGCCTCGACCAAGGGGATCGAACATGCGGCCATCGGCTTGCGCCAGTTTCTGAAAGAGAACGTTCGCGGCGGCGAAATCGATTTTGTCTGCCATAGCATGGGCGGCATTGTCGCCCGGTCTTACGTGCAAGAGCTAGGCGGCGCCCGCCGCACGAATCAATGCATCACCCTCGGCACTCCGCACCTGGGAACGTACAACGCCTATTGGTTGCTCGGCAAAGCAGGCGAGGAACTGCGCCCCGGGTCGGTCTTGCTGCAGCGGCTTCATGCCACTCGCGATGCCTGCACCGGCGTGCGGTTCCGTTCCATCGTCGGTGGAGCCGACAACCTCGTGATCCCGCGCATTCACGCCGCCCATGAAGAAAGCGTGTGCGTGCCCGATACCGGCCACATGGCCATGATGTTTTCTCCCCAAGTCTGGGGATTGGTCGGCGACTACCTCCTCGGTACGGAAACCGTTGCCGAGCCGTGCGGCCAGGAAGCATCGAACTGCCTGCCGCAAATACGCGTATTCGCATAGCGAGCAACTTCTCGCTCCAAACAAAAACGGCCCCCGGCGGGTGAATCACGTCCGCCGGGGGCCGATTCGTCTGTGTGAATTAGCGGGAGCGCGAATATCCGCCGCTGCCGCGATCCGCCTTGGGGCGCGCTTCGTTCACGGTCAGCTGGCGGCCGTCAAGATCGTTGCCGTTGAGCGCGGCAATTGCATTGCGCGCTTCATCGCTGTTCGGCATCTCGACGAAGCCGAACCCGCGCGAACGCCCCGTCTCGCGGTCTTGCACCACGCGCGCTTCTTCCACGTCGCCGTGTGCGGCAAACGCGTCGCGAAGTTCGTTGTCTTGGGTCTTGAATGAGAGATTGCCAACGTAAATGTTCATCGGTCCTGGGTCCTTTCTAGAGTCGGACTGCTTGCTTCTGGCATGCAACGGGGCCATACCCAATCCGAATCAAGACGGGACTGATTCGAGAACACTGTCAGGCAGGATTAGAGCCGGGTCGGTGCAGCACATAAACGCACCCATGTGCGTTTCAAGCTGCAGACTACAGGATTACGAATCCGAATGCAAGCTTTTTCTAGCCTACGAGCTTACATGGGGAAACGCATCAGCGCGAATCTGCAGCATGAATCTGCATGCTGCCTTGACGCGCCCCGCTTGCCTCTCCTGCACGCAATTGCCATCATATACCTTAGCGCGTTGCGCGCCGCTTACTCGCAGCATGCCGCACTTAAGCGATTGCCGCTAATGCCCCGTGCGTGAACCTTGCACGCCTATGCCCTCGAAAGGTTGATGATGTCCCGTTCATGGGCTGAATTCCCTTTTTCGCCCCGGTTGCTGCCCTTCTTCTACGGATGGGTGATGATCGGCTGCAGCGTGATGGCCATGCTGGCAAGTCTCCCAGGCCAAACCATGGGCGTCGGCGTGTTTACCGATCACCTTCTCGCTGCCTGGGGCATGGAGCGCACAGCGCTCGGGTTCGCCTACATGATCGGCACGCTCATCAGCGGATTCATGCTGCCCTACGCCGGCCACTTGGTCGACAAGTTGGGGGCCCGCCTGATGATGATTGTTTCTGCCGCGGGCTTAGGCACGGCGCTGGTGTGCCTTGGCCTCTCGGCCGATGCCGCCCGCGCCGCGTGGGCATGGTTCTCCGGCGCGGCAACCCCCGCCGCCGATGCCTTGCGGCCTTTCGTGCCGCACCTAAAGGTCGCGGTCATGATTGGCGTCTTCCTCGCCATGCGTTTCTTCGGCCAGGGGTGCCTCGCCCTGGTCTCGCGCGTCGTCATCGGCCAGTGGTTCAATGCCTACCGGGGCTTCGCCGCAGCTATCGGAGGCGTATTTATTGCCTTCGGATTCAACTATGCCCCTCAATTCCTGAACGATCTCGTCGTGATGTTTGGCTGGCAAGGGGCTGCCTTCCTGCTCGCGGCGGTAATCGGCATCGGCATGAGCCTCGCCGGAGGGCTCCTATTTCGCAACCGCCCGGAAGACATCGGCATGTTGATGGATGGAGGCCGAAAGCCCAAGCGCCGGTTCAATCCCGATAATGCCCCCGAGGTCCCGCGGGATTTCACCCGCCGCGAAGCGCTCCAAACGCTTTCCTTTTGGGTCGTCAGTCTTGCGCTCGCGGGGCACGGTTTCGTGATGACAGCGGTCACCTTTCACATTGCCGACATCGGCATCGAGATGGGCCTGAGCCGGGATGATGCGTTTGCCCTGTTTCTGCCAATGGCCTTCTTCAGCGTGCCGACGCACCTGATCGTGTCGACGCTCAGCGACCGCGTGCGCCTCAAATACGTGGTCTTCCTCTTTCTCGGCAGCGAAATCGCGGGCACCGTAGGCCTGGCCAATCTCGATACGGCCTGGGGCTTATGGACCTTCGTTGCCGGCTACGGCATCACCGGCGGTTGCTTCAATACCCTAGCCAGCGTCGCGTGGCCACGCTTCTTTGGCCGAAAACACCTGGGCGCCATCAGCGGGCTGACCACCTCTATCATGGTCTGGTCCAGCGCGCTCGCCCCCTTTGCCTTTAGCTGGTTTGAAGAACTCTTGGCCAGTTATCGTCCAATCATGCTGGCGTATGCCCTGTGGCCCCTGGTCCTCCTCGTTTTGGCGATGCCCTCACGCAATCCGCAGGAAGGCACGGAAACGCACGCCATGCCTGGGAAACCCATCGCGGAACCAAGCGATTAAGCTATCGTAAGCCATGGCCACTCCATCAAAACCAGCGCAACCCGCGCAACCGAAAGGCCGCGTCTCCGTCCGCCGGCATACGGCGCGATTGCACGATTCGCGCTACACAGGCGCCCGCGAAGGCATCTGGCCGTTTCGCATCGCCGTGACGCTCTCGGTATTGCTCCATGCCGGTCTCCTCGGCCTGTTCCTCTGGAACTTCCGAGATGCCATGGAGACCATCCCCATGCACCGCGTCGAATTTGTGCCAATGGGACCCCAGGCCGAAACCAATACCGTAGCCCCACAACCGGAGCCAGCGGTCCCCCCAGCCCCCGAGCCCGAGCCTGAGCCTGAACCGGAGCCTCAACCCGAGCCC
>CAZLBS010000448.1:0-3668 GCA_964557505.1 uncultured Nitrospiraceae bacterium
GCCGGGCGAATTGCCCGTCCTGACCTTTGGACCCGGCGCCGGTCAATACGACTATCCAGAACCGGAGCGCTTCACCATCGACAGCGACTGGATGGCGAACGTCACGCTTATGGCCAAGTCCACCTACGTGTGGCTCGACCAATTGAGCAAGCGCTACCAGCGCGACATCTACCGTCTGGACCAAATCCCAGATGAGGAATTGGACAAGCTCGCGCGGTGGGGCTTTTCAGGATTATGGCTGATTGGCCTTTGGGAGCGGTCGAGCGCCTCCGCCGACATCAAGCGGCGCATGGGCAATGAGGAGGCCGTGTCTTCCGCGTACTCCCTGTACGACTATCAGATCGCGCATGACCTCGGCGGCGAAGCCGCGTACAAGAATCTGCGTGAGCGCGCGTGGCAGCGCGGCATTCGTCTGGCGAGCGATATGGTGCCGAACCATGTGGGCATCTATTCGCGGTGGGTCATCGAGCATCCCGGCTGGTTTGTCCAACTGCCGTATCCGCCCTTTCCAAGTTACAGCTTCAACGGCCCGGACCTCTGCCCGGAAGACGGCGTATGCATCCAGATTGACGATGGCTATTGGGATCGCCGCGACGCTGCCGTGGTCTTCAAGCGCATCGACCTGAACACGGGCGACACGCGCTATATCTATCACGGCAACGACGGCACGAGCATGCCGTGGAACGATACCGCGCAGTTGAACTATCTCCTCCCGGAAGTTCGCGAGGCGGTCATCCAAACCATTCTGCACGTGGCCAGGCAGTTTCCGATCATCCGTTTCGACGCGGCCATGACGCTTGCGAAGAAGCACTACCAGCGCTTGTGGCATCCGAAGCCAGGCGAAGGCGGCGCCATTCCCTCGCGCGCGGAACATGGCATGAGCAAGGAAGACTTCGACCGCGTCTTCCCCGAGGAGTTCTGGCGCGAAGTGGTCGACAGAATCCGCGACGAGGCCCCGGAAACGCTCCTCTTGGCCGAGGCATTCTGGCTCATGGAAGGCTACTTCGTGCGCACGCTCGGCATGCACCGCGTGTACAACTCCGCCTTCATGAACATGCTCAAGATGGAGGACAACCAGAAGTACCGGCAGACCATCAAGAACGTGCTCGAGTTCAGCCCGGAAGTGCTCAAGCGCTTCGTAAATTTCATGAGCAACCCCGACGAGATGACGGCCATCGAACAGTTCGGCCGGGACGACAAGTATTATGGCGTGGCCGTGCTCATGGCGACCATGCCGGGGCTGCCGATGTTTGCCCACGGGCAAGTGGAAGGCCTGACCGAAAAATACGGCATGGAATACCGCCGTGCGTATTGGGATGAACAGGTCGACGACCATATGGTCTGGCGGCACGAGCGCGAGGTGTTCCCCTTGATGCGCCGGCGCCACATCTTCAGCCACAGCGAAAACTTTGCCTTCTTCGACTTCTGGAATCCCGAGGGCTATGTCGATGAGAACGTGTTCGCGTATGCAAACCGCTTTGGCCATGAGCGGGCGCTGGTGCTTTACAACAACGCGTATTCGACCACGCGCGGCAACATCAAGACCTCGTCGCAAATCAACCGGGGCAGCGCGGATCATCCCGCCTATGAGAGCATCGACCTGGCTCGGGCGCTTGACATGCAGCCCGAAGACCGCACCTTCGTCGTGTTTCGCGATTCGCGCACGGACTTGGAGTACATCCGCCATACACGGCAGATCGTCAACGAAGGGTTGTTCGTCGAACTGCATGCATACCAATACCACGTCTTTCTCGACTGGCGTTTCGTGCACGACTCGGATGGCAGTTGGAGCGCTCTGTCGCATCATCTCGAGGGCCGCGGCACGCCCAACCTGTGGCGCTCGCACCGGGAGCTTCAATTGAGCGCGATGCTCGAGACCTTCCGGGCGTTCATGAACGGGCAACTCATTGGGCAAGTGATTCTCGAAGCGCGCTGCGAACCGGCGGAGCGCGAGGTGCCCGATGACATCTTGATGCGCTTGCGCTCATTGCTCGATGAAATCGCCGGCCATGCGACGGTGGCCTTCGATGCGGACCAAATCGCCGACGACATGACGGCGGCCATCGATACCCTCTGGACGCTGCCAGAGTACGCGCGCGACGCCGGCCTGAGCGAAGCCATCCTGGACATCCTGCCGGATGCCGAAGGCGCGGTGGTCGAACAGCCGCCGGCGCCTGGCGCGGCCGCCAGCAAGACGACGGCTGAGACGACGTCGTTTTCCGAGGGACTGGATGCCAGCGAACCGGCCGCAACTGAGCCGCCTCCTGAAGCAGCCGAGCACACGCCGCTGCATGCGGACACGCCGAAGGTGCGGGACCGCATCTGGGTGATGCCGACCTGCTGGACCATCATGCGCACCATTGGCGAGGCCTTCCATGGGGCGGACCACAGCGAAAGCGGGGCCGGCTGGATGAGCGATTGGCTGCTCGTGCCCCGGCTGGCGGAAGCCCTCGCCGAGACGGGCGTTGAATGGCATGAGGCGGAAAACGAAGCGCGTTTGGCCGGCATCTTGGTGGAACATGTGTATGGCAGCAATCCGCTGCTCAAGCAGCCGCTGCCCGATCGCCTGCGTGCGCTGTGCAATGCCGAAGACGTGCGGCATTACCTGCAGGTGAACATGTACCAGGGCCGTCTCTACTTGAACAAAGAACAGCTCGAAGGCTTGCTCAAGGGCTTCTTTCAGACGGAGGCGCTCCTTTGGGCAGGGGACGCGACCCACACCGAACAAAGCTGGGCCGCCGATGTCCGCGCGCGATTCGCCGAGTATGAAGCGGTGAAGACCGCCGCCGAAGTTTCCGGCTACCGCTTGGATGAAATGCTGCGCACCCTCGAAGCCGAACGCGCCCAACCTGGGCATGGCGGCCCCGCATAGCTGCTGACCAACCGTGGCGAGACGATTTGCGCGGTCATGTTGATGCATGGCCGCGCTTTTGTTATGCACGCAAGACAAATTTGTGTTGGCCTTAATCCTCAAGAGCATGCATGCCGGCCAAGCGAGCACCTCGTCCTTGATCCCCGCGCGAGGCTGTTAAGTCATTATCAAAGCATAGTTTGCAGTCCTAATCCCCTTCATGTGATCAGAACGGCCCAGTCCTTGCTTAACACGGGCTGTGGTGTGGCCGAGCGGCGACACTTGGGAAGTATTGATGAAGAATTGCCCGTAGAGGGGTGGGGTCGAAACATGAAAACGGTAGTAGCAATCGCAGGCATGATTGTGGCGGCCAGTGCGCTCGCGGTGGAAACATCGTTGGCCACGATTCCGGCCGGATTCGAAGAGGCGTGGGTCGCTGAAGCGCGCATCGGCAACAACCGCGGAGACTGGCAGATTGGCCTAGGGCCCGATACGCAGACGCCGGGTCAATTCGATCAGGATCATTTGACCTGGCCGAATGAGCAATCGCTCGACTTTTTCCTCGGGTTCGATAACGATGATTTGTTTTTCACGATCGATGGCACGTCGGTGAACTGGACGGGCCTGCCGGACACGGACACGCTCTATCTGCGCCTGGCTGGATTCGGCGACGACACGACAGCTGCCATCAACTTCGACACCTTTAGCGGCAGCTCGAATGACACAGGCGGCAGCACGGCCACCTATCTGCTGGAGGATGTCGATCTTCAGCAGGGCTTAAGCGGCACGATTACCTTTACGTTCAACGGCCGCACCT